>CAZVVH010000005.1:0-17057 GCA_964630475.1 uncultured Oscillospiraceae bacterium
GCCTGTTTTGAGGACACCGGCGGCTTGGAAACCAACGAGGTCCGGCTGCGGCGGCGGCTGCGCCAGGAGGGCGGTGCGCTGGGAGATCAGATTTTGGCGGCGCTGGAGCGCCACTATGCCACGGACTACAATCAGATCAGCGAGCTGATTCAGGACGAATCCATTGCGGAGGAGGCCCTGTCCCTGGTGGAGGCCGGGGACGGGATTCCGGTGCTTGCCACCAATCCCATTATGTCTGCCGCAGGAATCCATGCCAGGCTGAGGTGGGTCGGCGTTTCTCCGGAGCGGTTCCAGCTGATTACCACCTTTGAGCGCTTCCACTTTACCAAGCCAAACCCCCGGTTTTACCAGGAGGTGATGGAGGTGCTTCAGGCCAAGCCCTCTGAATGCATTATGATCGGCAATGACACAGAGGAGGATATGGAGGCCGCGGCCCGGGCCGGGATGGATACCTACCTGGTGACCGATTATATCATGGATCGACATGGCTCCATGGAGCAGTACCGCCATGGAACGGGCAGAGAAATGCTCCAATTTTTAAAGCTTTATTTGACGAGGTGAATGAGATATGGCAAGAAAAGAACTGAGTATCGAAGAGAAGCTGTTGGGTTACTCCAAGTATTATTATATGGATATCGCCCCTGCCAACCCAATTAAAATGCAGTTTATCAAGGCAGGCCCCCTGTCTCCGGAGCTGACCCTCCAGGCGGAGGAGATTCCGGAAAAGATGTTTGAACCCGGCTATCTTCCGGCGGAATTTGGCTACTGCCTCTATGAGGATGGCCGCACCTTTATGGCCAACTATGAGCGCCTTCACGGCGTCACCCCTGAGATGCTGGACTGGTGGTTTGTCTGGCACTGGATCCGCCCAGCGGGGGTTCCCAAGGAGCAGGGCAATCTGCGTTACAAGATCTGGTGCCCGCTGGATCACTGGGACACCGGCCGGGACGAAGAGACGGAACGGATTTTCAAGGATGAAAGCCTGCCCATCAGTGAGCGGCGGGCCAGGGGCAAGACCTGCTTTATCGTGGAGTCCCTGGATCTGGGCCAGGGAGACGCGCTGCACCACGGTTCCTCCGAGGACCTGCATTATGAGGATTTCGGCGTTCCCACGGAGAAGATCGTGGCCCTGGAGCGGCAGAGGTGCAAGCTCTTCTGCGGCACCTCCAGCAACGGCACAAAGATCAATATGCACTTTGTGCGCCCCACTTTGGATGGGGTGGAGGTGCGCACCAGATCCTGGACCGGTTACGGCGTTCGGGACGGCAAGGTCGTTAAAACCGACGTTCCCCCCATGACCGAGGAAAAGCTGATCAAGAATTTGGTTCACAATATCACGGAATGGCAGCATCTCCAGCGCTTCCTTCCCAGCCTCTATGCAGAGGAGAGCTGGAAGCCGGTCTACGGCTTGTGATTTTTACGTCTTTGCGTTCTGCGAAGAATCGGATCCAGCTTTCCGCGCATGCCGGGTTCCGGGATAGAACCCTACAGCCAATCATCCCGAAAAAGCAGCCCATCCCCCAGGCGGAGCAGAGCTGCTGCATTGCCATCGAAGGCTGAGCTTTGTGGGGAACCGGAATCGGTCAAATAGAAAAGTCCTCCCTTCGGGGAGGACTTTTGCCGTTTTATTTGCTTTTCTCCGCAGACGTTGATAAGTTAAAAACAGAAAGAATACGGGAGGGACGGAACATGGCGCGTCTATTCCGGCCGGGGCTGGCGGCGTAGCCAGATTGGAGAGTATGAGGGGGAGACGAGGTTTCGTTCCCTTTTCAGGGAATCTCCCATCGGGCGGATAGTGAAATTGCGCTTGGACACGCCTTTTGGTTGTGACCAATATACTGTAACCATCACAAGCAATTGCCGCTTGACACAGGGGGCGGGGCCTTTATAATTGAAATATAATTAAATAGGATAATTTTCGAGCGTATGAGATCTACGGGGCATGCCCTATGATCCTTGCGCCTGAGTGGCGGGCGGCTTGCCCGGACACTTACGGGGCCGGATTGGAAACAATACGACCTTCCATTGTGAAAAGAAGATTGCTGTAAAACTCTGACCACCGTTTGAAAGCAAAACGGTGGTTTCCTTGTTATGGGTTGTTTTTTATAGGTTTCCCGCATTCTTCTTAGAATGCGGGATTTTTTATTTTGAGGTTTTCCTGATGATGCAGAAGCGGTCCTTATCCAACAATAAAATTCACCTCCGTGCCGCCCAGGCAGAGGAGGAGACAAGGCAGCTTCGGGAGGAGGAACAGAAGCGGGGCGGACGGCTGCCGGTTACCGCTGTTCTGGCCATCCTGCTCTTCTTCCTGTTTTGGGGCTCTCTGCTGCTGGTGGTTCCTTACCGCCAGTGGACCTTCTCACCGGCATGGATTTTTGAGTCGGTGCGAACCCGGTTTGAACAGCTCTATCGGTTTCTCTTCGGGGAGTATACCGCCTTTTCCATTACGGTGTGGCAATACTTGGCCATTATGCTGGTGGGGGCGGCGCTGGCCGCCTGCGGCACGATCTTCCAGGGAAGCTTTCGCAACGTGCTGGCGGGGCCTTCCACCATGGGGGTCATGTCCGGCGGAAGTCTGGGTTGCTTGCTCTACCTGGTGCTGATCTGGGAGGAGACCGGATCGGAGGGCCTGTGGGGGCGCTATGCTCAGCCCTTTTGCACTCTGATCGGCTGCTTTGCGGGGGTGGCCCTGGTGCTGGTGGTGGCCACGGCGGCTGGCCGGGGGAGGCTGTCCCCCTCTGCCATGGTTCTTTCGGGTACTGTTTTCTCCACGGTGACCCAGAGCTTTTCCAAGCTGATTCAATACTACATTATTTTAAAGGATCCCACCGATGTGCGGATCGAGTTGATCCAGAGCCTGATGATGGGCAGCCTGGATCGAGTCACCAGCGGCACCACTGTTTTGATGATGGGAATCCCTATCCTGCTCTGCTTGGGGGGATTGCTTGTCCTTAGCGGCAGGCTGAATCTTCTCTCCATGGGGGAGGAGGAAGCGCTGACCATGGGAGTCAATGTGCCCGCCTACCGATACCTGATGATCGGGATTGGTACGGTGCTCACTGCTGTGGTAGTGGCCTTCTGCGGGCATGTGGGATTTCTGGGCTTTATGATTCCCCTGGTGGGGCGGAAGCTGGTTGGACCCGACATGAGACGGCTGCTGCCCGTCTGCATGCTGCTGGGGGCTATCCTGTTGATGGCCGTGTTTGATATCGCATATATTGCAGGATTGGCGGGTTATCTGAACCTGTTTACCAGCTCCATTGGCAGCATTGTCATGATTGTGGTCCTGTTCAGCCGAAAGGAGGGAGCGGAGCGTGCAGCTTTCCCGGGAAGAAATCCGGCAAACCTGGGCTAAGGATAAGCGGATGGAGCGGCGTCGGTTCCTGCTGGCCCTGGGAATCACGGCTGCCATTTTCCTGCTCAGCCTGTGCTTCCGCTATAACGCCTATTATTACGAGGACAAGTTTGTCCCTTTAGCCCATCTGAAGAGCTATTTTCTGGCCCTGCGGCTCCTGATCGCCCGGATCACCAAAAGCGCCCTGTTCTATGACCAGAGCGGCGCCATAGAGGCGGTGGGCGGCAGCATCCTCTATTTGGGCGCCCTGGCCCGGCTGAAGATCACCCTGATGGCCTTTGCGGCGGGGGCGGGGCTTGCCATCGCCGGGGCAGTCTTTCAGACCGCCTACCGCAACCCCATGGCCTCCCCTAATATTCTGGGAGCCACCGCCGGGGTGAAGCTGGGAAATGTCCTTGTGGTCCTGATGTACTCTGCGGCGGCGGTGGAAAAGGTCTACCTTCGCTATCAGTTTTGCTACGGCTTTACCGCTATCTGTGTGGCGGCGATCCTCCTGCTGGGCAGACTGGCGGGCAGCCGCCGGGAAAACTTCTCGGTGATGGAGATGGTCATGGTGGGTTCCATCGTCTCCCAAGGGCTGAACGTGGTTACCATGTATATCATGTATAACCTGGAGGACGAGGACCTGCTGCTCTATCAGCAGCTGAGCCTGGGGACCTATCTGGAGACAGATTGGGTCAGCATGGTGGTTTTCTTCTCCGTGATGGCAATTTCCATCCTCCCTGTGCTGCTGACCCGGTACCGCATGAATATCATTGGTCTGGACAAGCTGGAGACCACCACCATCGGCTTGGACGTCCGGCCCCTGCGGCTGGTGGGACAGCTTTGCGGCGTGGTGATGGTGACCTGCGCCATGATTCACTGCGGCGAGGTGGGGATGCTTTCCATGGTGATCCCCTATATCGTGCGCCAGGAGGTGGGGGCGGACTTTCGCCGGGTATGCGTGTACAGCGCCCTGGGCGGCGGCAGCCTGCTGATGCTTTGCCGGCTGGTGACCACCTTTATTGTGATAGAAAACGAACCCATTCCGGTCTCTTTTATTGTGAACCTGATCTTGGTTCCCGCCTTTATGGTGATTTTGGCCCGGCAGAGGAGGGAACCCATATGAAATTGGAATTGCGTGACGTGACCTGCGGCTATTCGGAGAAGGAGCCGCTGGTGCGCAATGCAAACCTGGTGCTGAACAGCGGAGAGATCTGCTGTATTCTCGGCCCCAACGGGGTGGGCAAAACCACTCTGTTCAAAACCATCCTGAACCTGATTCCGCCCCTCTCCGGGCAAATCTGCATTGACGGGGAGAATATCCGCCGCTGGACGGTGAAAAAGCGCGCTCGCTACCTGGCCTATGTGGCCCAGGCCCATATTCCCGCCTTCCCCTACCGGGTGAAAGAGATTGCGCTGATGGGCCGGATGGGGCAGACCAGCGCCCTGGGCCAGCCCACCCGGGAGGATTACGAGGCGGCGGAGCAGGCCCTGGAGGAGGTGGGCATCCGTCACCTGCGGGATATGGTGTACACGGATATTTCCGGCGGCGAGCGGCAGCTTTTGATGATCGCCCGGGCCTTGGCCCAGCAGCCCAAGCTGCTGATTATGGACGAACCCACAGCCAATTTGGATTACGGCAACATGGTGCTGGTCATGCAGTGTATCCGCAGACTGGCGGCCCGGGGGCTTTGTGTGATCTTCACCAGCCATATGCCGGATCAGGCCTTTATGTGCGAGGCCAAGACCGCTCTGCTGATGCGGAATGCCCCCATCCTGTTCGGCGAGGCCAATCAGGTGATTACTGAGAAAAATCTCTATGAGGCCTACCACACAGATATTCAGATTTTGGAGGTCATTACGGCGGAGGGGAGGTCCATCAAAGTGGTGGCGCCCAGGTTCCGCACCTGACCCTGAACATAGTTAGAAGGAGCAGATTTGATGGATAAAATTGTAACGCGAAAGACAGAAACCCGGGAGGCCGCCTATCTCACCGAGGCGGAGGCCAAAGAAACCTGCCGGCAGATCGGGCGCATTGTGGACAACATCGAGACTGTAATCCGGGGCAAGCATGAGCAGGTGCTGATCACCGTTCTCTGCCTGCTGGCGGAGGGTCATGAACTGATCGAGGACATCCCCGGCGTGGGCAAGACCAGCCTGGTTTCCGCACTGGCAAAGACTTTGGACTGCGGCTACAAGCGGATCCAGTTTACCCCGGATGTCATGCCTTCGGACGTCAGCGGCTTCTCCATCTTCAACCAAAAGACGGGGGAGTTTGAATTCCGCCCCGGCGCGGCCATGAGCAATATTGTCCTGGCAGACGAAATCAACCGGGCCTCTGCAAAAACCCAGTCCGCCATGCTGGAGATCATGGAGGAGCGCCAGGTCACGGTGGACGGCCATACTTATCAGATGAAGCTGCCCTTTATGGTGCTGGCTACCCAGAACCCCATTGACTCCCTGGGCACCTATCAGTTGCCTGAGGCCCAGATTGACCGCTTTATGGTAAAGCTGTCCCTGGGTTATCCGGAGTTTGAGGATGAGCTGGCGGTGGTCCTGTCCGGCAAACAGGCCAAGCAGAGGATCACCAATATCGTCAAAGGCGAAGAGGTGGTGGACCTGATCCACCGCTGCAGCCGGGTGTGGGTCAGCGAGCTGGTGGGCGCCTATATTGTACATCTGGTGGAGGCCACCCGGACCCATGCTGATATCCGCCTGGGCGCCTCTCCCCGGGGAAGCATTGCCCTGTATGCCCTGTCCCGGGCCTATGCGGTGTCCCAGGGACGGAACTATGTGATCCCTGACGACGTGAAGTATCTGGCCCCCTATGTGTTGGCCCACCGGATTATCCTGACCCACGGTGCAAAGCTGGAAAAGAAGGATCCCCGGGAGATTATCCGCACCATTGCAGAGCAAATCAAGGTTCCTGTGGAGCAGAAGTAAGCCGCCATGAAGAAACTGGGAAGAATCTTCAAAGGCCTGGGAGGGGTGCTTATCTGGCTGCTGGTGTTCGGCTTGACCGCCCTTCCGGCGGTGTTTATGAATACCCTGTACGGCTATTTACCGGCGCTGGTGTTCCTCTTCCTCTCCCTCCTCTCCCTGGCCAGCCTGCTTTGGCTCAGGCGGGGCCTGCGGGTGGAGACCGCCCTGGGGGATGTGGAGTGTGTCCGGGGCGGACAGGTGGACCTGGGCCTGGAGCTGACCAACCGCTCTCTTATCACCTGTCCCAGGGCCAGCGCGTGGCTCTATATCTCCGACCTGTTCGGAGGGATGGATTCCATGCGGAAATTCCCCTTCACCATTTCCGGAGGGGAGACGATCCGCTTTGACTTTGGAATGGACTTGTCCCATATTGGCCTGTATTCGGTGGGCCTGGATCACCTGGAGGTCTATGACTTCTTTGGAATCCTCCGGCAGCGGATCCCAATCTCCGGCAGATTCACTGCCTTTGTGACGCCGAGAATCCGCCCCATGGAGGAGGTTGCCGTCACTGAGGAGGTGCTGGCGGAAGCCAGCACCGATACCCGGGTCACCGTAGTGGGCGGCACCGACTACACCGGTGTGCGGGAATATGCCCTGGGCGACCCCATGAAGCAGATTCACTGGAAGCTGTCCGCCCACTCCCGGGAGTACATGACCAAGCTGCAGGAGAGCAGCCGCCAGCAGGAGTTTGCGGTGATTCTGGACTTTGCCGCCCGGGCAAACGAAGATACCGAGCAGCTGATGGAGCTGAACGATTGCCTGATTGAAACGGCGCTGTCCCTGATCGAGGAAATCTCCCATCATGATGTGGGCTATGCGCTGCTGTACTGCGACCGGGGGCGCAATGCCGCCCGGGCAATTCCCATGGGGCGGGAGGATGACCGTGCCTTGATCCAGTCCTTCTCCATGATTACCACGGAGCCGGGCAAAGAGTATCCCGACGGCTGCCAGCTGCTGCAGCAGGAGGGAAGGGGCCAAAATCGAAGCACCAATGTGATCGTGGTTACCTCCCGGGTGACGCCGGAGCTGCTTCAGGAGCTGCAGCTGGTGAAGCGTCAGCGGCGCAGTCCGGAACTGTATCTGGTGGTGCCCGCCGCCTGGAGCAGCCGGGAGCTGGAACAGGCCGCCGCCCCTCTGCGGCAGTTGGGGGAGCAGGAGATCCCCTATTATCTGATTTCCACCGCTGAAAACCAGGCGGCAAAGCCCAGCCGGCAGGGAGGTGGCACATAATGGGACGTTATCTGAAATCCCGGGCCGCTGACCTGCTGCTCTCCCTGTGTCTGTCGGTGAGCCTGATCTATACCATTTCCTCCGGCTTTGAGCTGGAGTCGGTCTGGGCAGGACAGCCTTATACCATTTTGCCCCTGAGCCTGGCGGTGCTCTTTGTCCTCTTTCTGGCCGCGTACCGGCGGGTGCTGACCCTGATTTGCATCGGGATCGGCTGCGGAGTGGGGGTATTCACCGTTCTCTACATGCAGGTAAACCATCCCCTGGCGGATGAGGCCGCCAACAGCACCTTCCTCTACCTGCTGATCACCGTTCTCACAGCGGTGCTGGTCTTTTTGCTGGGACGCAGCCGGGCGGGCATCATCGGGCTGTTTCTGGCGGGAAATCTGATCGGCGCGGGGGCACACTTCCTCCAATTCCCGGCGCCGTTGTGGAGCTTTTTGCTCTTTATCCCGGCGGCCTTCGTTCTGTATTTCCACCGGGTGTACCTAGCCGGACTGCGGACTGCGGAGCTGGGAAAGGTGCGGCCGGGCCGTCATCTGGCCCAGGCGGCAGTGCTCTGCCTGGTCTCCCTGGGACTGGCAGGGGGCCTGTATGCCGGGGTGATTTGGCCCATGGATCCTCCCACTCAGGAGCTGAAGCTGATTACCATTTTGAAATCCATGGACTCCCTGCGGGTTTTGGGGGTTTCCACCACCAGAACCGTCCTGAATCCGGACTTGTCCTCCATCAAACCGCCTGAGCAAACCCAGCGCAGCAATGAGGAGGGGGAGGAACCGGATGACACCCAGGAGCAGCCCAGTCCGCCTCCCGCCCAGCAGGAGACCCAACCCGTCTCGGAGAATCTCACCGGAACGGATCAGGAGCAGCTTACCCCTGTGAACTATCCCACCCATCAGTGGAATCCCCTGTGGCTTCTGCTGCTGATTCCCGTGGCAATTGCCGGGGCCTATGTCCTGCGCATCCTCCTGCGGCGGCGGTGGCGTGCCCAGGTTCAAGCCCTGCCCCATGAGGATGCCGTGATGAACTATTACCGCTTCTTTGTCAAGCGGCTTCGGCGGATTGGCCTGAAGAGGCCGGAGGGCCACACCCTGCGGAAATTCGCAGAGGATACCGATTTGCAGCTACAGCCCTTCGCCGTGGGAGAGAGCACCTTTGCCGCGCTAACCCAGGTCTATGAAGGGGTGTTATATGGCCGCCGCACCGTAACCGAAGAGGAATACCGCATGTTTGAGGACTTCTATGACCACTTTTGCCGCAGCCTGCGGCACGAGCTTGGCCCGGTAAGGTACTATCTGCGGATCTTCCAGTTTTAGCCGCGATCACAATGGAATTAAAGCGAGTTTCGCTTTGGTTTAATAAAAACAAAAGGAGAAATGACCATGAATGTTCAGAAGCATCTGAAAAAATCACTGGCGGTTCTGATGACCGGCGCGCTGATCGTCACAACCATTGTCCCTGCCTTTGCCGCACTGAATGGAGACATTGATTCCAGTCAGGAGCAGACCCAGGGCTATACTTACAGTGCGCCCACCCAGCCTATGGAGGTGGATCCTAACATCATCACTGCTTCCGCCCACCGGGCAGCCTCTCCCATACTGGGCATGATGGGACTCAACGCCACCTCTGGTTTTGGCATGATCAACGGCTCTGCGCCCTCAGATCTGGCCTCTGCCCAGAACTGCGCAGCCCTGGGTATCTGGGGCAGCAGCCTGAACGAGAATCCCGACCCCTACTACTGGAACTATTTCTACAACTTCTATGCGGCGGAGACTGAGGGCGTTGAGCCTGTCGCAAGCTCTGCGGACGGCGGAACCGCCCTGACCAATGGCAACTGGGCCGGCAGCCCTGTCAGCGCCGACACCACCCTGTTTGAAGAATATGGCAACATTTCCGGTTCCATTGCCACTCGCCCCGACATCCTGGTGGGCTGCGCAAGCTCCAATTCCGGCGGTGATGTGAGCGGCTATGACAGCCAGATCGAGACCATCAACAACTTTGACCCCGACGGCCCCTACTATCAGGAGGGGGACGAGACTTACTCCCCCAAACTGGTCAGTTACCAGACCACCTACATCAAGCAGATGATCGAATCCGTCCAGAGACTGGCCGACGCCATCTCTGAGGTGGAGGAGGAAACCGGCAAGACCACCCGCTATGGCGACGTCCAGGTCATCGCTGGCGACTATGAGAAGTATGTATACGGCGTCATTGCCTACGTCCAGGAGGAGCTGGCAGCTAAGGGCCTGGAGGAAAAGACCGTTGCCGTGCTTACCGCCATCAACGAGGACGGTACCTACACCATCGCGGATTCCCTGTCCACCAGCGCCACCTCCCTGGTGAGAGGGTATGAGTATGCCATGTGCGTCTCCAAGAGCCTTGTGGATGAGGTTGGTTCCACTGTTGTCACTCTGGATCAGCTGCTGAGCGCGGACGCCATCATCACCATTAACAACCAGAATATCACCAAGACCGCCCTGGAGGCCTCCTTCGGCACTGAGAGCTATGACGGCATCCTGATCACCAACACCCCTGCAACCCTGTACGGCATGACCATGAACTCCGTGGAGAACGCCATGGGCTACGCCTACATCATCGGCAGCATGTACAGCGATATCCTGAATATCGACCCCGTTGAGCTGTGCGCTTATTTCTATCAGCACTTCTGGCATGTCACTGACCTGGACAGCCTGGCCACCGTGGTGAAAACCAACTTCTCCGAGACCATCCTGCCTGACGGCGTCACCGGCACCCTGTCCGCAAACTACAGCGCCGCAACCGTGGAAGCCAAGCTGACCAAGGGCATGACCTACTATGCGGCACATGAGGCGGAGTTTGACAGCGGGGAATACGAACTGATCGGTATGGACCAGTGGGAGATTGACACCACCTCCGGCATCGGCGCTGACAGCAAGACGCCCTTCACCGACGTCGAAGACACGGACTATTTCGCAGCGCCTGTGGCATGGGCCTATAAGGCTGGCGTCACCGCCGGCACCAGCGATACCACCTTTGGCCCCAACGAAACCTGCACCCGTGGACAGATTGTGACCTTCCTGTGGGCCGCTGCTGGCAAGCCCGAGCCTGTCACCACTGTGAACCCCTTCAGCGATGTGAAGGAGAGCGACTATTATTACGAGGCTGTTCTGTGGGCCGCAGAGAATGGCATCACCGCCGGCACCGGCGATGGCAAGTTCTCCCCCAAGGAATCCTGCACCCGTGGACAGATTGTGACCTTCCTGTGGAGCTATGAGGGCAAGGATACTCCCGATGCCAGTGCGAACCCCTTCAGCGATGTGAAGGAGAGCGACTATTATTACGCCGCGGTTCAGTGGGCCGTGGAGAATGGCGTCACCGCCGGCACCTCCACCACTACCTTCTCTCCCAGCGCCGCCTGCACCCGGGCACATGCGGTTACCTTCCTGTATGCCGACATGACCTAATACTATTTCTCAATGAAAGCATTTCATCGAGAAACAGTATTCATCCCAGCCAAACATCAGCCCTGGGCGGATTTCCGTCCAGGGCCTTGGCGGAACAGGCCTTGAAAGCTGCATCAATTTGGCGCCTCTTTCAAGGTCTATTCCCTTATGGAAAGGAACGCAATTATGAAATTACAAAAGCGAGTGTGTATGATTTTGGCGGTCAGCCTTTTCTCCGCTCTTGTTTTGACCTCCTGCCGCAGCAGCCCGGTTTTGGAGCGGGTGATCTACACCTATACCGCACCCCTGGTGGAAGAGGAAACGGAGCAGCTTGATCCTGAGGACGAGGGCCAGGAGGATGAGCAGTTCGAGAACCAGCAGACGGATACGGCGGACACGGTCCGGGATACCACCCAGGACGAGGGCCGGAAGGAGGACCAGGGCAGTGCGGATCACGCCATGGAGACCACCTACGATGACTCCAAGCCCAACGATACCCCTGCCTCCAATCAGCCCACCGGCGGGAAGACGACGGAAACACCGGAGCAGTCCCCGTCGCCCACATCGACTCCCACAGGAACGGATAACCAAAATGGAGGGGACGAAGAGGAGCCTTTGCCCCAGGAGACACCCGGAGAGCCGCGCACCTACAAGCAGGTGGTGGACGCCACCGGGGAGAATGTGCAGGTTCCTGAGGATGTGGGAACCGTTACCGCTGTGGGCGCGGCGGGACAGATGGTGGAGATGCTGGGCGGAGACGGACGCCTGATCGGGGCGGACGAAACCCTTCTGTCCTCCGATCTGGCCCAAAGCTCTTTCTCCGACCTGGGAAGCGTGAACAGCTATTGGCAGAGCAGCAGCAGCGGGATCTCTGACAGTGAATTTGCCAGCCTGTTGGAGGCAAAGCCGGATGTCTGCTTCGCATTCAGCGGAAAGAACACCTTTACCGACGCCCAGGTGAAGCAGCTGGGGGAGAACGACATCTCCTACGTGGTACTCCCGGCGCTGAACTCCGTGGAGCATCTGAAGCAGGCTGTCTCCATTGTGGGACAGGTGCTGGGCGGTGAGGCAGTTGATATTGCCGCCGACTATGCCAGCTGGGTGGATGGACTTGTCTCCGATGTCAGCAGCCGCACGTCGGGCACGGAGTATGTCACCCTCTACATTTCCGAATGGGACAGCGACGCAGTTTATCACTTCAGCGAGGAGTACACCCCCGAAACCCTTCCCTGCGACGGAACCGGCATGGCTGTGGCCTATTCACCCCTGAAAACCCAGTTGGTCAGCACCTTCCTCAGCGTGGCCCACCTGACCAATGAATCCACCCTGATTCAGAGCCGGTACCGGGACAGCTCAGGCATCTATGTGGCGCCCATGTTCCACCAGTTTAATCCCACTGTCTCCGGCAGCCGGGGGGTCTATTACGCCTCTGGTATTCCCACCGCCTATGATCTGTTTGTCAGCCACCAGGCGGCGGACTCCATCTATTATCAGTTGGGCTGGCGGGAGGTGTTCCCCGCCATCATTGTGGCGGACAGCTCCATCAAGAGCGAGATTGAAAGCAGCTATTTCTGGCAGTATCACGAATGCAACGCGGCAGGCTACGTGGTGGAGGGCGGACAGAGCCTCTATCGCGGCGTGGCGGGCAATTACGAGATCTATGTCAATCCCCAGGGCATGTGCAGCTGGGCGGAGGGCAGCTTGGAGTCCCCGCTGGAGGCCTGCTGGGCAGCCTGCAAGTTCACCGGGGCCTATTCCCTGGACGAGGTGAAGGGGGAGACCAGGAGCTTCTACCAGCAGTTCTTCGGGATTTCCCTCAGCGACGGCCAATTAATGGATATCTTTGGAGAGTAAATAGGACTGGAAAGTCAGAAGAAAATGGGCTACAATAACTATATGAGGTGATTTTTTGTGAGACCGGATTTTGCAGATTTAATATCGAAGGAAAAGGCGTTGGAGCTGCTCTTCTCCAAGTGGACGCCCAAGGCGGAAACCGAGATGGTTCCGTTGGCCCAATGTGTGGGCCGGGTGCTGGCGGAGGACCAGCTTGCCCAGTACAACCTGCCTATGGTGCGGGCCTCCACCATGGATGGCGTGGCGGTGCAGTCCCAACGCTTCCAGGACGGCGTACCGGATACCAGCGGCTGGCGCATGGGGGTGGACTTTGTCCGGGCGGATACCGGAGACGATTTTGATGATCGGTATGATGCGGTGATCGCCATTGAGAATGTGACCCTGTTGGAAAATGGGGGGATCTCTCTGCTGCCCAAAATCAATGTGTACCCCGGCTTGAATGTGAAGCCCTGCGGGACGGATTTGAAAAAAGGGGCCGTTTTGGCAAAAGCGGGAACGCTGCTGACCGTCATGGATATGACTGCCATCGCCATGGGCGGCTTGTGGGAGGTGCCTGTGCTGCGGAAGCCCCGGGTGGGCTTCCTGCCCACGGGCAGCGAGCTGGTGCCGGTGGGCAGCCCCCTGAAGCGGGGACAGAATTTTGATACCAACAGCCTTCTGGTGGAAGAGCTTCTGCGCCAGATGGGGGCGGAGCCTGTCATGCACCCCATTGTGAAGGACGACAAAGCCGCCCTGACGGCGGCGGTGGAGGAGCTGCTGCCCCAGTGTGATATCCTGCTTATTAACGCAGGTACCTCCAAGGGCGGCGAGGACTACTGCGCCGGCCTGCTGGCGGAGAAGGGGGAGGTGCTGTTCCACGGTGTTGCCGCCGTGCCGGGCCGCCCCATGAGCATGGCGATCATGGAGGGGAAGGCGGCAGTGAACCTGTCCGGCCCCACCTTTGCTGCCTTTTACAGCATGGACTGGGCGGTCCGCGCCATGCTGTGCCGCTGGCTGGGCCAGCCCATCGCCCGGCGGGTGCGGGTGACTGCCACGCTGACAGAAAAGCTGCAAACCCCGCCCTTCTTTTCCAGCATGGCCTCTGTCCGCCTGGAGCGGCAGGAGGACGGCAGTTATCTGGCCACGCCCCTGGCCCTGCGCGGCCCTAAGAGCGCTGGCACCGCTGCGGTCCTGACGGCGGATGGCGTGTATGTTTCCCAGGTGGGAGAAAAATCCCATGAGGCGGGGGAGCGCATTGAGGTGGAGCTGCTGAGGGAGCTTTGACCGAAAGGCAAATAAAGAAAAAAGAAGGTGGCGTCTATGCGAAAAGATAGACGCCGCCTTTGCAGAGTTATTCCCTATTTTTTCCGGCTATGCCGGCGTAACTGCGGGCCAGCTCCACGCCTTTGGGCACATAATCATGGTGATAACGGTGGAACACCTGCACCGCATAACGATTTTCGTTGTTCTGTACCTTTTGGCGCTGGAAATTGATGTATGGCTCCGCTTCAGAGGTGCCAAGCTCCTGATAGAAGCCGCTGATCTCGTCCAAAATGGCGGAGACCGCCTGCTCAATGGGCAGGTCCCCGACGCTATGGACCACAAAGATTTCCTTCATCTCATACTTGGCCGCCCGCTTCTGGTTGACCACCGCCCGCACCTGATCGTCGTCGGTGAAGGGCCGCTGGTTCCAGGAGGCCAGGTAGAGAAGGAGGTAATGGAGGAAGTAGAGGTCCTCCTTCCGAATGCTTAACCGGGTCAAGGGATTCAAATCCAGCATCCGCAGCTCGATGTGGTCAATTCCGGTGCGTTGCAGATTCTCCAGGGTGTTGGCGCCCTTGGGCTTGATGCGGATGGGGATGTAAAGCTCGCTGGATGCCCGGATCAGCCCCCTGCCCACCAGCGCCTGAATGGAGTCGACATAGGAATCCACCGTGCTGTAATTCAGGAAGGGAACGAAATCGTTCCAGTAACCGATTTCGCTGTTGCGGCGGGAGGCGTAATGGTCAAAGCGGTCAGTGCCAAAGGCGCCGTCCCACTCCAGGGATTCGTCAAAGACCGGGCTGGCGGCCGTGAGGAAAACCACCAGCCAGCTGAACCGGAAAAGCCCGGCGGCCAAATTCAGATAGACCTGATTTTTGTACTCCGGAAAGCTCAGAGTGGATCCGCGGGACCATTGCTCCCGCAAAAGTCCCTCATCAAAGGAGTAGTTATAGTGGATGCCGGAATAAGCCATCTTGCGGCGGCCGTACTTGACTGCAAGGTACTCCCGGTAGGCGGTTTTGCCCACGTTGTCCCCCTCATAGGCGGCAATGGGAATGGCGGACTGCTGGCGGATGTAGGGTGGATTGCTGAAGGGCCAGAGGTATTCCGGACCGCCCTCCAAATGGAGGAGCCGCTCTGTCACCGAGGTGTGGATGTCGTCCAGAATGTCATAGAGGGCCTCAATGGAGCTACACACCGGCGTGATGATTTCCACCTGGTTTTCGCAAAAATCCCGATCCACCTCAGGGAGGATAGGGAAGGGATGCTTTTCCTGGGAGGTAAAGCCGTCCGGGCAGACGCGGAGGGTTTCACGCTCCAAACCAAATTTTCCACTTAACAGGGGAACGGTTCCGCTGCGATAATCTAGCATATAATCACCCCATATATTCATATAAACATACCGAAATGGTGTATTTATATGAATTATAACATTTTTCCCATATCTGTCAATAGAATTCTTTGCGGAAAACCGTCTATGAGCGGTCTTTTTGGACTTGACAGGGAGAAAAAAGTATAGTATAAAAACATATATTCCTACCTTTTTAGTTGCCAAAAGGAACCGTTGTGAATGGAGTTTTTGTCCCATGTGTGAGTTATTCGGTTTTTCTTCTATGCAGCCTGTGGACCTGCGTTCCATGCTGCGTGTTTTTTACAGCCACAGCACCGCTCACCCCCACGGCTGGGGGTATGCATCTCTCTCCGGCCCTGAGCCGCGGATTCTAAAGGAGCCGGTGGCCGCCTATCAGAGCAGTATCCTGCCCGGGTTCCTGGATGCTTTAGAACCGGAGCGCACAGCGCTGGCCCATATCCGGCTGGCCACCGTCGGCGCCCTGAGTGAAGCCAATTGCCATCCCTTTACCGGCAAAGACTGCCGGGGGCGGAACTGGACGCTGATTCATAACGGTACCATTTTCAGCGGTCAGCGGTTGGCGCCGTATTTCTCCCGTCAGGTGGGCAGCACGGACAGCGAGCGGATTTTGCTTTATCTGCTTCATCAGATTGACCGGGAAACCCGGGGGGCAGGGCACCCTCTGCGCCCATACGAGAGATTTCGGGTGGTGGAGGAGGTCGCAGCTGCCCTCTCCTGGCGCAATAAGCTGAACCTGATCCTCTGGGATGGGGAACAGCTGTACGTCCATACCAATATGCGGGGGACGCTGTATTACCGACAGACGGAGACCAGCGTCTGCTTCGCCACCACGCCTCTGACCGGCGAGGATTGGAGGCCGGTGCCGTTGACCACCCTGTTCGTCTACCGAAACGGACAGCTGGAATTTCGCGGCGGCGATAATCACAATGTATATGAGCCGGGGCTTGAAAAGCTGCATTCCGGCGATATCTTTGAAATATAAGCGTACAGCACACACTGTCAAAGCCCGGGCGGCCTGATGCCGGTTCCCTATTATATGAACCCAGGAGGAAAGAAAGCACCAATGGAAGCTGTGGACTTCGCCCGACAAAAAGGAGTTTGAAAATGAGCAAAAAAGCGCCGGTTGTCAAACGCAGGAAAGTACATCCGCTGCCTATTTTAGCTGTCATCGTGGCCCTTGCCGCGCTGGCCCTTTTGCTAATCCCCCGACTGACGGGGGGAGACGCTGGAGAGGGGCACCCTCCGGCGAAGCGCTACAGTTTACCCAGGGGGAGAACCTGACATTCCAGATGTCCCAGATTGGCACAGAGGCCAGCTTCTTTAATTATGACGCAGAAGGGGTTCCGGTGGTCTGGACCTTGGTCGTGGAGGAGGGTACGCTGAACAGCTGCAACAACGAGGTGGTGCTGCCTGCCTTTGATCAGTTGGTTACCGCCTTTCATCCGGAATTGACGGAGGATCTGACCGTACATCGGTATTTCCTGAACACAATGGAACATCAATAGAACGGCAAACGGCCGCGGAATCATTCCGATTCCGCGGCCGCTCTTTCTAATACTGTTGCGAACCCTGGCATCGTGCGAGTGCACGATGCGCCGTCTCATAAAAACTGAACGCACTT
>CAZVVH010000005.1:17157-27659 GCA_964630475.1 uncultured Oscillospiraceae bacterium
ACCCTGGCATCGTGCGAGTGCACGATGCGCCGTCTCATAAAAACTGAACGCACTTCGCGCTATAAAAAGCTTTTCAAGCTTTTCAATCAGTTTTAGTATTATTTGCTCAAGGCCAGCGGGGTGTTGCCAAACAGGGAAACCGCAGCCCCCGGCATATCGGGAGAAACCTGATAGTCTGCATGAGGCCCCAGGCTGCTGTCATAGCGGCCCACGTACTGGACTCCGGCGCTATCATAGACGGAGAGGAATACGCCGGTCTGTTCCTCCTCTGTCCAGGCGGTGGTGATGGGGGAGGCGATGGTCAGGGTCTCCCCGTCCCAGAGCAGGGCGGAGATATCATATTGGAGGAGCAGCCGCGCCTTCCAGCTCCAAGTCTCCGGGTCATAACCCGCGACTTCCCCGATCACGTCATTCTCCGGCAGGGCGGAGACCAGCACCTGTTGCCAGCTTCCGTCCGGTTGTGGGGTCGCCAGGGCCAAGCGTCCATCCCAAAGGGTGAAGAGCAGGATGTCCTCATAGACTTGGAAGCGGTTCAAGCTGCTGCCCTCCATGGACAGCAGCGCCAGCTTCTGGCGGAAGGCGCCGGTTTCCCCGTCCAGAACGGTCAGGGTCAGAAGCTCATCCTCCACGGTCAGGAGAAAGATTTGGGTCCCGTCAGCGGAATTGCCCAGATCCAGAATCACCGTGTCATTGGGCAGGGGATAGATGTTTTCCAACTGGTCTGTATAAATGGGGGGGATGGAATATCCGTTGCTCTCGTCGGTTGGGATGAATTCCTCCTCTTCGCCGTAGGGCAGGCGGTATACGCCCAGGCCCCCGGGAATCTGGCTGTAATCAAACATGCCCGCCAGCGCAGCCGTTTCAAAGGTAACGTATATTGCTGTATCCGAGCCGGTGCCGAGAAAGAAGGGCGTTTGGGTGTTTTCCCCCAGCAGCGAGCTAAATTCGGTCACATTGCCATTCTCATCCAGCTCCAGGGTGATGGAGGCCTTGCTGTTTTCCACAATGGGAATACGGAAAAAGTCGTCAAGCTGGGACAAGCGCTCCATATAGGCAAGCACCCAGGGGTCCTCCGAGGATTCTGCCTGCCAATAACTGAGGTTGTCGGAGGTGAGCATCCAAGATTCGGTTTGGATATTGTACCGGAAAGGGTAATACTCATAATAATCCTTCAGATTCACCATCTTGGTCCGCTGTTCACCGGGATCCATTTCCTTCGCCAGCTCTTTTACAATCGGCTCAAAGCCATAAAAGTATTCCGTCTCCAGGTCAAGGCCCGCCGAGGCGGAGAAGCCTGCGCTTGGAAACGCCTCCCCAAAAAAGTACGTAACGTCGTCAGTCAGGACTTCCGTTCTGCCTCCCGGGCAGAACTCAAATTCCGTCTGGGCGTTTTTCAGGTCGCCCACGGTGTAGGTGGTGTCCCAGTACAGCTGATCAGGCCAGTAGTAATGGCCGGTCAGGGTAACTCCCTCCGCCCAGGCCGGGTCCCCGTAGATCACGGTCTCGGTGATCTCCACCTGGTCCCGGCTGCGGTAGATGGTGTTGCCCAGGACGATGATCCCGCCCAGGCTCAGGGTAAAGCAGAGGAAAAAGAGAATCATGCGCTTTTTCATGGTGGCCTCCTTTACTCATCCTCGCAGGTCAGTTCACCCAGGGCGCGGCTGACCCGGTCAGGCCGGTATTGATAGGTCTGTTTGATATATTCCATCAGGGTTTGGCCCTGTTCCTCCAGCTCCAGGGTGGATACGTCCCCCACGATGGTTCCCCGGCGGATGAGCACCGCCCGGCTGATGAAACCGGAGACCTCCTCAATCAGATGGGTGGAGAGAAGGATGGTTTCGTGCTCCTCCAGGATACCCAGCAGGACTTTATAGAAATCCTCCCGGTTAAAGATGTCGTTGCCGGCGAATGGCTCATCCATCAGGATATAGTCCGCCCCTTGGCATAGGGCCAGGATGACTTCGAACTGGTTCTTCTGCCCAGTGGAAAAGCTGAACAGGGGCTTTCTCATGGGCAGATTGAAGAACTTCATCAGGGAGTTGAATCTCTTCTCGTTAAAGCTTATAAAGTGGGCCTGGTAGAATTCCTTGTGGGCCTTGGGGGACAGGTTGGGGAAGAAGGAGTGCTCACAGGTGGCGAAGGAAAGACGGGCGATGTTCTTCCGGGTGATGGGTTCTCCGTCCAGAGTGATCTCCCCGTTGTAGTGCAAAAAACCCAGGATGCATTTCATCAGGGTGGTTTTGCCCGCGCCGTTCTCTCCAAACAGGCCCACGATTTCCCCCTGGGGGAGGGCCAGGTTGACGCCGTGCAGGGCGGTTTTGCCGGCATAGTCTTTGGATACCTTTTTTAGTTCAAGCATGATACACACTCCATTCTTAGAGAAGGCAGGCCTTCGGGGTTATCAGCAGGTACATGACGTAGTAGATCAGGGTGACCAGGCCCATAATGGCCAGGGAGCCTCCGGCGGAGAGGAGAGGAAGGGTCAGGCAGCGCTTGGGCAGCTCCCAGCGGTGGGGGAGGCGGCGCATCAGGTAGATGCTCTTGCTCCCACGGTAGAAGGAGGAATAATTCACTGGGATCAGGGCCAGCAGAAAAATCACCAGAATGCCGTAGCCCAGCATGGACCATTGCAGGCCCTCTCCCATCATCAGCTCGGAAAAACGGGGCATGAATGCGCCGGGCAGCAGCCTTCCCTTTGGGCCAAACAGCATTCTGTGGAGATCCGCATAGCGGCTCCAGAAGGAAATGCTGTACAGAAAGGCCAGCACATTGCCATAGACAGTGATTTTGAACCAGAGGCGGTAAAGCTCCTCTCCGCCCACCGGGGCATAGGGCCGCAGATCAGGTCTTTTCAAGGATCTCCTCCTCCTTTCCCAGCAGGTCATGCAGCAGGAAAAACAGGGTCAAGGCTGCCGACAATAAGATCATGTTCAGATCCCCTAACACATTGCCCACCGTTCGCCGGAAAAACGCGCCGATCCAAATCACCAAGAGAATCAGGAGCGCTTCAGTCTTTCCCCGGCGGTTCTGGTAGGAGAACAGGGCGGACCCCATACCCAGGGCGATGCAGAAGGCACCGTTGCGGACAAAGCCGGTTGGCTCGCTGAGGGGGAGGAGGCCGTTGAAGAACGTGTTCCGGTAGGCAGCCAAAAAGATAGTCTGGGGGCTGCCCGCCCCCGCCGGGGCATAGCGGCAATAGATTACGCCGAAGCCAACCACCAGCAGGAGCTGCACCGCCCAGAAGATCAGGTAGCAGACAGTATTATAGCCTGCCTGCCAAAAGGACGCCGCCCGCTCCGAGATGGACAGCCGCCGCAGGGTGTAGGCGGTTTTGCTGCCCAGCTGGCAGCCGGTGCAGGAGAGCAGCGCCGTCACCAGCAGCCCGAAGGCCGCCGCAGCGAAGATGATTTTGCTGCCAGCGAGCATGCCCTCAAAGCCCGGTATATTATCCTCTCCCGGCAGCCGGTTTTGAAGGAAATAGAGCAGAAACAGTCCGGTCTCCACCGCTGCCATTCCCGTCAACAGGGCAAGAAAGGGGAGAAAAGTGGAGCGGATATAGAATTGCAGAACAGAGCAATGCTTTCTCATAGTAAACTCCCTCACTTCCACAAAGTTTCAATCAGAGACAGCAGCTCCTCCTTGGTGACTCCCATTTGCCGCATGGCGGAAATGACTGTCTGGGCATCCCTTGTCATCAGGTCCCCGCGAATTCGGGCGATGCTGTCCGGGTTTAATACCATATAGCTTTTGGCGCCGGAGTGGGACTGGATCAGATTCTCCTCTTCCAGCATCCGATAGGCCTTCTGGATGGTGTTGGGGTTTACCCCTAACAGGGCGGACAGTGCCCGGCGGGAGGGCAGCTCGTCGCCGTTGTGAATGGTCCCGGCCACAGCGCCCCGTTTGATATATAAGATGATCTGGGTGTAGATGGGGACGCCGTCCACCAGTTGAAATCCGGTAAAGGAAACCATTGGGCACCTCCCTTCGAACTGTATTATTTAATTAATACGGTTCCTTTGCTGTATTATAAATGTAATACGGTTCTCTGTCAATATAAATATGAAAAAATTTGCAAAAAGGGCTTAACAATTCCGCCCGGATGTATTGTTGTATTAATAATTTAATACAACAATACGAAGCAAGGAGGCGTAACTATGGGATGGGAATTTGACAGCGGCCGCCCAATCTATGCCCAGCTGGTGGAGCTGCTCCGCCGAAAGCTGAACCTGCAATAAGGACGTAAAAAGCTCCTGAGATCTCACGATCTCAGGAGCTAAAATTGTTTCCTTGTACAAAGGCAGCTGCCAGCCAAGCTGACTGAGGGATTGTTCCCCACTGGCTATGGAATCAGCACATAACCGATAAGCCCCGCCAGCAGGCCCGCCGCCCCGCCGGCAAGCACATCCCGGGGGAAATGGACGCCGCCGATCACCCGGATCCCGGCCAGCAGCACCCCAAGCACCAGCAGCAGCCCGCCCGCCGGGGGAAGAATCCAAAGGTAAGTGGCCCCGATGACGAACATGGAAAATACGTGGCGGGAGGGCATGCTCTTTCCCTGCGTGTCCTTTTTGATGATGGGGTGGATGTCCAGCACCTCATAGGGCCGGGGGAAGTTCAGCCGCTTCCGAACCAGGGTCAGGAGGACGAAGGAAATCCCGGGCACCAGCAGGGCCTTCCAAAACCGTCCATCCAATCTGGCTGCCAGCCAGATCAGCAGCACCGGATAGAGCATATAACAGAAATAGGTCAGAAGCCGGTTGGCGGCGCAAAGGAGCCGGGCGGTTTTTTCTCCCCGGAAGGGCGCCGAAAGGCGCTCATATTGTTCTCTGGTCATTTAGGTTGCAGGCTCGCTTTCCAGGAAGTAGGTGGCCTCCATATCCGCCACGGACAGGGCAAAGGCTAGCGGGAACATCTGGAAGGCGCTGCCTACCTGCCCTTTGTCTTCGTTGCCGGAAAAGCCCATGTGATACCGGATGGCAAAGGCCTCCTCCCGGGTCAGGCGCAGATATCCGTTGACGATGTACACCGACTTCTCCCCGTGGCCGTAGGGCATGGGATCGTGGAACTGATAGGAGGGAACCTGGGTCCATTTCCCGTCCGCCCCCTTGATATTGCGGGTGCCGGGCTTATAGCAGCCGATCTTGCACAGATCGTGGAGCAGGGCCACAATGGCGATGGTCTCGTCGGAATAGTTCAAGCCGTAAAGCTCCGAGACCCGCTCCCGCTCCAGATAGTCCTTCAGGCAGTGGTACACGTTCACAGAGTGGTCGCACAGGCCGCCCTCATAGGCCCCGTGATAACGGGCGGAGGCGGGGGCGGTAAAGAAGTCGCTCTTGTTTTCCAGATAATCCAGCATGGCTTCCGCCCCGGGGCGGGTCACGTTTTCCCGGAAAATCTCAATAAATTCATCTTTGGTAGCTGAGGGCATGGAAAAAACCTCCTGTTTATTTTTGTTCAGGCTTATCCTGATAGAGGATCCAGGGCAGATCCAACAGCAGCATAATTATCAGGGCCAGCATCCCGTAGGCGATCAGATAGCCGGGGAATCCAAACTTGGCCAGAAATTCCAGCGGGGAGCCGGGGATGGACCAGTTGATAAACCAGTAATTGCAGTTATAGCGCTGGTTAAACCAGTAAACCGGGGGCACCACCACCGCCAAAAACACCCACACCTTCCACAGGCGGGTCAGCCGGGGACGGATCCGCCCACAGGCCAGGGCCGTGACCCCATAGGCCAGGATCAGGCCGTGGGAGAGAAACCCCTCCATTCCCATAAAGGAGAACAGGGGGTAATCGCTCCAGCCAGGAAAGAGCAGCGCGGCGGCTGCGCCGGGCATACAGAGGGTGTAGACCACCTGATCCAGCCAATCCCGGCGAAACAAGCAATGGAGCACGGTGAGAAAGGGGGCCATGGAGCACAGGTGCAGGGGCAGGGTGCGAGGACCAAAATTCCCGGTGAGCCAGAAGAACAGCTCCATGCAGCAGATCAGCGCCGCGGAGCTTAGGCTCAGTCCCCACTGGAGTCGGCGCTGTCCCTGGTGGGACAGCCTGGGGGACAGAAGTCCCGCCAGCACACAGGCCGCCGTGATGGCGATGAGCCAAATCCAATGGCCCGTTCCGTACCAGTGAAAGCCCACACTGGCCGGCAGTTGGGTCTCATAGGCGAAGAATAAGCCCATTGACAGGCCTCCTTTCCCCGTTTTCCCTCCGCTGGGGTGGCAAAGTTGGAAAAGTATGATATAATGATTTTATTCTAGCACAAGACCGCGCTTCTCTGCAAGGTAATCCTGGCGAATCCAGAGAGAAGTTGGAAGCGGCCAAGGGTGTTTTTCAGTTGAAAGAAAGGAATTTCCTCTATGGGCCATAACCGTAAAAAAAGCAAATCCACCCGAAAAAAGCGGCAGGGCCTGCCCTCTCTGGCCCTGGTTTTGATCGCAGCCCTGATTGTGCTGGCGAACTGGCTGTTGGGCCAGCGGTCAGAGCCTTCCGCCGCCCGCCCTCCCGCCTCGTCCCTGGCGCCGGACACCCAGGCGGGGCTTACCGTCTACTATTTGGACGTGGGCCAAGGGGACTGCGAGCTGCTGGAAAGCGGAGGGGAATATCTTCTCATCGACGCCGGCGGGGATGGGGAGCACAAGGAAGCCGTCCAGGATTTTCTCTCCCGGCTGGGGGTGGACAAGCTGGACTATGTGATTGCCACCCATCCCCACGCCGACCACATTCAGGAGATGACTGCAATCATCAATGCCTATGACATCGGCGCCTTTTACCTGCCCGATGTGACCACCACCACTTCCACCTTTGAAAAAATGCTGGACGCGCTGGACAGCCGTTCTGTTCAGGTGGAGGCCCCTGCCCCCGGCGACACCTTCTCCTTTGGTAGCTGTACCGCCCAGGTGCTTGGCCCGGTGGAAATCGATGAGGGGGATTTGAATGCGGACTCCATCGTTCTGCGAGTGACCTGCGGGGAAACCGCGTTCCTCTTTACCGGCGACTGCACCGCTTCGGAGGAAGCGGAGATTCTGGAATGGTTGGGAAATAACCCCGCCGGATTGCAGGCGGACGTGCTGAAGGTGGGGCATCATGGCTCCTCCACTTCCACCTCAGAGGAATTCCTGGAGGCGGTCTCCCCCGTCTGGGCGGTGATCTCCTGCGGGGCGGACAACTCCTATGGCCATCCCCACCAGGAGATTATGGACGCCCTGAATGAAATCCAAGCGGAAATCTACCGCACCGACACCATGGGGACCATCACCGCCGTCTCAGACGGAGCCAGGGTCACCTTCACAACAGAAAAGGAGAATGCCGCATGAATATCCAGATTTTCGGAAAGTCCAAGTGCTTTGACACGAAGAAGGCCCAACGCTATTTCAAGGAGCGCCGCATCAAGTTCCAGAGCATTGACCTGCCCCGGTACGGCATGAGTCCCAAGGAGCTGCAAAGCGTCAGGAACGCCGTGGGCCTGGACAACCTGGTGGATTGGAGCAATCCGGACACCGCCATTCTCAAGTATCTGGCCTGTGACGCCGACAAGCTGGAAAAGCTGCTGGAAAACCCCCAGTGGATCAAGACGCCGGTGGTGCGCAATGGAGGCCGGCAGGCTACTGTAGGCTATGCACCGGAGGTTTGGAAAACCTGGGAATAGTTTGATTGCGCAACCAGCGCGGACCATCCCTCCGCGAAGCGGGAAACCAGACCATTGGCAAACGGAAGCTCCTGAAATCGCCAGATTTCAGGAGCTTTGCACATTACAGGGCCTTCATTGCAGCGGCGCGAACGGTCTCCAGCGGAACGCCCGCCCTTTTGGCGGCAGCGGCCAGGTCATCAAACTCCGGCTTCGGGCGGCGAATGCCCGAACCCTGGCTGAGCTTAACCCGGATGGGGCCGTACCCGGTGTTTACCGTTACTTCCCGGCGGGTCAGGGTGGTGCGCTGGCACAACGTGCGGCGGACCCCCAGGGTGGAGGTGTGGGTCAGCATCAGCGAGGTCAGACGTTCCTCATCCTGGGGCTGACACAGACAGGTCAAAAGGATACCGGGGCGGCCCTTCTTCATCTGAATGGGGGTGGTGAACACGTCCAAGGCCCCGGCCTCCAGCAGCAGGTCACAGGCGTGGGAAATCTCCTCCCCGGTGCAGTCGTCCAGATTGCAGCGCAGCTCCCAGACCTCATTGGCGGCGGGCTTGCCGGCGGCAGGGGCGTCTCCCAGCCAGGCCCGGAGCATATTGGCGGCGGGAAATTCCCGGGTGCCCAGGCCCACGCCGAGCTTTTCCGTTCTCATACCCTCCGGCATGCCGGTGAAACGATCCACAAAGTGGCGGAGCAGAGCGGCGCCGGTGGGCGTACACAGCTCCCCCTCATAGTTCCCGGGGGCGCAGGGGATGCCGGTCAGCAGCTTGGCGGTGGCCGGGGCCGGGATGGGCAGAACCCCGTGGGCGCACTGGACCTGACCGAAGCCGGTGTGAACAGTAGAGCAGGCCACCTGCTCTACATCCAGCTCCTCCATCAGCAGGCAGACGCCGGTGATATCCGCCACAGCATCCATGGTGCCAACCTCATGGAAGTGGATCTGATCCACCGTGGTGCCGTGGACCTCACTTTCCGCCTGGGCAATCTCGTTGTAAACGGCCAGTACGTTCAGCTTCACATCGGTGGAAACCGGCATCCGCGCCACAATGGCCCGGATTTCGTCCATACCGGTGTGGTGGTGATGGCCCTGGGGGTGCTCGTGCCCGTGGGGATGCGCGTGATCGTGGGTATGTCCCTGGTCGTTCGAATGGAGGTGTTCGGCTTCCTCTAAGCCGTGAACCCGGACAGTCATATGCACGCCGTGAATCCCGCAGGAGGCGGAGAGCTGACGCTCCACCGTGACGCCGGGGATGCCCAGCCGGTTCATTTTTTCCAAAAAGGGCTTGGCGTCCGGGAGAAGATCCACCAGCGCACCCATGAGCATATCCCCGGAGGCCCCCATATTACATTCCAGATAAAGTGTTCTCATAGCTAAAACTCCTTTAAAAGCGCCGGCTATTGGACGTCGTGTTTCGGCTTTACAGGCAGCCAGACCTCAAAATAGCCGGTCAGCCTGTCCTCCTCCAGGATGGAACAGACCAGATTGCCCCGGGCGTTTCCGGTTATCTCCAGATCGTGCTGGTTGGCATAATCCATGATGAATTCCAGGTGGCGGGGGGTGAAGCCCCACTTGCCGGAGCTGGTGAAAGCGGAGTGGATGCTCAGCTCCGAGGGCAGATGCATCACCGGAGGGTTCAGAGGAACGTTCAGATCCCGCACATAGTCCATCCCCAGGGAAAAGCCCCAGGCGTAATTGTCCCGCCGGTTGCTCAGGTCGTCCCGCTCAATTTCAAAGCAGCGGTGGGTGAAGGGCATGTACTGGAGCCACTGATGGGACAGCTCCTGCAGCGCCTTGCTGTTGTCGTAAATAAAGTTGTAGCGGTTCAGGTAGCGGTAAATCTCCGGGCTGTCCACCAGGTCGCACTTGCCCAGCAGCTCCCGCACCCGGGAGACCTCCTTCAAATGCTGCCTGGCCCGACGGAGAAGAAGCTCCTGGCGGAGGATGTTCTCCTCAATCTCCACTTCCTTTTGGCCCATGACGGATAAAAGCTCGTCCATGCTGCACTGAGAGACAATGTGGGCCACCTGCTCAATGCCAAAGCCGAAGTTTTTGAACCACAGGCAGTCGATAAGAAAGTTGATATCCCAAGGCTCATAGTAACGGTAATCGTTGTTCTGATCCTTAACTGGTTTGACGACCCCTTTTTTCTCATAATAGCGCAAGAGGTCCGGGGAGATCCCCAATATTTTTGCAACATCTCCGATTTTATATCTCACAATTTGCCGGCCTCCCCTGCAAAATTTCTGAGATTATTATACCAGAAAATAAAAATTTTGAAAAGACCCCTTGACTTTGGAACTATTCTAAGGTGTAGAGTATAAATAGTAGCCGAGTGACCTTTCTTCGGCCTTTGTGAGCGCCTGCGGATTTGCTTCCGCAGTATAAAATAAAATCAGTTATAGGAGGAAAACATCATGGCTTATATGCCCCTTCGGAAAGAAGAGCTCTATCTCGAGACTGAGAAGATGCCCAAGATCTATGACCTGAGCCTGCCCTGGGGCTGGGATACCCCTCTGTGGCCCTTCCCCGGCGCCCGTTCTGACCTGCAGTTCCCCCGCGGCCAGTATCTGGAGCGCTTCCACAAGAGAACCAACACCTATACCGGCACCCTGCACGCCGCTACCCATATGGACGCCCCCAACCACACCCTGCATGAGGAAGAGGTTGACCGCGCCCGTTACGGCTACACCCTGGCTGAGCTGCCCCTGGAGCACTGCATCGGCAGCGGCGTCATCATCGACATGACCTATCTGTATGATGAGTTTGAGAAGGCGTTCAATGCCGCTGAAGGCGATCCCGCACGCATGGGCGACTATGCCGAGATCCCCGGCGTCAAGAAGGGCCCCATCTGGCACATCATCACCCCCGAGGAGA
>CAZVVH010000006.1:0-25463 GCA_964630475.1 uncultured Oscillospiraceae bacterium
TCAAGTATTTTAACTCTGCTGGGCATCTTCCTAGACTCAACAAATCGCTTTGGTGAGGTGAATATGTAGGGTATTTTTCTTAGGTGCAGATTTAGAAGTGCCTGCTTCATTTTGGGTGAACGAAGTTTGAGCTAATAATAATATAATATATTCGGTCAAACGCCGGACAGTATCCTGTTTAGTCAGAACACTGTCCGGCGTTGTATATTTCCATTTTCGATTGTGGGATAGATTTTAAATGGGTTAAAACAGGTTAATCATCTTTTGAATTCCAGGATTCGGATTGAACTCATTCCACGCGAGAACATGACGAATCTTCGCCGAATTATCGTTGAGTTCAAATGCTGTCAGCCCGGATTCAGAGTACGGATGATTATAGTAGTAAATCCCGGGCAGAACCATTGAACCTTTCCCGGCCTTTACATACGCAAAAGAAGCAGGGATAGAATCTACCGATATGCTCTGAGCTGGCAGTCCGAGTTTCTCGCAGAAATGCATCATTCTGGAAAGTCCTCGTGGATGCTCTGTGACTGCAACTGGTGGATACTTTTCCATTGCCTCTTTGCAGTCGTGTATATTAGGGTCCTCCTTTACTATCAGCAACAGCTGGTCACGATGTACTGTAACGTGGTTTAGATTTGCTGGTAGGTTTTCCCTGTATCGAAGTTTCAAGTATGCAATATCTAGCTCATGATTCAAAAGCCCGTCAATGCATTCAGTGGGTGACTTGTGAATCAATTCCAGCGCTGTCCCCGGATACTTTACCATGAATTCCGCAATCCTGTCGGTGATACCGGTCAGCTCAAAATGGTCTTCGGTTGAATCCAGCGCAACCGAAAGAGTACTCGGTTCGTATTCGTTTGCTGCCTGTTTTATTACAGCAGGTATTTTTGATGAAGCGGACAGTATCTCTATTACCAAGGGCAGCATTGCAGCTCCTGCTGGGGTGAGAGATACGTGACGCTGGTTGCGGACAAACAGTTCCGTGGATAGTTCCGCTTCCAGCAACGAAATCTGATAACTCATCGAAGACTGAGAAATATACAACGACTCAGCTGCTCTTGTGAAGTTGAGCGCCTGAGTTAATGCATAGAAACATTCCAGCTGTTTTAATTCCATCGTAAGATACCCGCCTTAATGTTTTGTAGTAGTTCCGCCCGGCCCCTAATAGTATACGCACGCATTATACCATGGTTTTTTAGGGAAAACAACAATCGCTTTTAGGGAATGACTACCACTCAGCTTTTCACGCTATAGTAATTAAAAACACACATAATACCATCCTGCTTTTGAATTTCACTTTTTCTCATTCAGCGTTTAAAATGATGGTACAGTTGATCCGCGGGAGGCATTTTGCTTTATCCAAATTAATATGAAGAGGGGCGAGGATCGCAATGAAAACGGAACATCCAACATTTGACAAGGTAGATAACGTGGCATACAAGATATTTCGCTATATCTCATATGCCGCCACCGCCTTCCTGTTCCTGACAATGATGACCGCAGTAATCAATGTCATTCTTGAGAAGCTGCACAAGCTTGGCGTCCCGGTATCGGGCATTAACGATACGGTCAACTGGATCAAGTATATGAATATCTGCGTTGTATATCTCTGCACTGGATATATCACATTGGAAAGAGGCCAAAGCGGTGTTGACCTTCTGACCAGAAGATATCCTCCGGCAGTGCAGAAGATTCTGGGTATTCTGGCATATGTGTCAGGCACTGTTGTGATTGCATATATTTCCTATCTCGGTTATACGAAAGTCGTTATCAGCCACATTGAGAAAAATGTCCGTATCAATGATACGATAGCAAGTTCCTTTCCCCAGTGGCCGTTCAGCCTGCTTTACGCCATTGGAATGGCTCTGCTGTCATTCTCCTGCCTGTGGGCTGTTATCCGAATTCTGTTCGGAAAAAAGCCTGCACAGGATGCAATTGATCCGGAGGAAGAGAATGCAAAGTCGGTAAAGGAACCGTCTGGATTGGAGGAAAAACAATGAATAGCGCATTGATTGGTGTAATATGCTTTGCTCTTATGCTCCTTCTGGTGTTCAATGGATTCCCGATCGCCATCGCAATGTTTGTATCCTCAGGTATCGGTTTCCTTTGGCTGAAGGATTGGAACTTTGCGATTTTGGGAGCGCAGTTCGGTACAACGTTTTATAACACGAGCGCCTCTTATGAATTTGCGGTGCTCCCTCTGTTTATCCTTTTGGGGACTTTGGCCGGAGTTACAGGCATTGCGGAAAGTGCTTTTGATGCCATCCACACCTGGCTCGGCAGAATTAAGGGTGGCACACTGTTCACTGTTATCATTGCAAACGGCATTTACGGGGCCTGCGCTGCCAACTCTCAGGCAGGTACAATTATCTTTTCCCGTCTTGCAACTCCGGCTCTGAAAAAAGAAGGCTATGATGAGACCCTGTCGCTTGGTGTCGTTTGCTCTTCGGGGTCTCTGGCATCCCTGATCCCTCCTTCCCAGGCGATCCTGACCATCTGTCTTGTTGCTCCTGCGTGTACCTATGCTGGGAAGCAGGTTACTATGTCCCTGGGAACTGGCCTTATGAGCGGCATCGTTCCAGGCATCATTCTGATTGTTCTTCTATGTTTGACGGTCCGGATCTACGGATGGATCAAAAAAGGAACCGTTCCGGATTCCGAAACGAAAAAGATTCCGTTCAATGAGAAACTGAAGACCCTAAAACTTTTGATCCCGATCCTGATCCTGTTCATTATCATGATCGGCGGCGCTTCACTGGGCTGGTTCTCAACGACAGTAGCCGGTGCGATCGGCGCATTCGTTACCGTTGTCTACGCACTTGTAAAAAGAGTTCCGCTGAAAAAAATATGGGAATGCTTCTGGGAATCCTGCTTGATGCAGGGGGGCATGTTTATCATCATCGTGGCTGGTAGCTGCTTCTCCAAGTTTGTCGCATCATCCGGTTTGACTACAACACTGGGTAATGCGGTGGCACAGCTTTCTGCACCTCCTATCATCATGTTTGCCATCGTCATGGTATTCTTCCTGATCGGCGGCGCAGTTATGAATGTGGTTCCGCTGATTATCTGCACCTGCTCCATCGTATACGCGGTACTGGTTGATGGCAGCGGCTATCATCCATACGTTGTTATGATTGCCCTTGTTCTTCTGGTTGAAGTTGCCCAATTGACACCCCCGATCGGTATGGGTACCTATATCGTTGCGAACGCTCTGCGGATGGATCCTATGAAGATCTTTAAATCTGTTGTTCCCTTCTTTATCGTCCTGTTCCTGTTCACATTTGTGATTGCGGTATTCCCACAGATCGTTACTGGGCTGCCCCATATGATGGGAATCCTGTCTTACTAAGGGCCTCAAATGGTTGATCCATTGATGCAATACATAAAAGCTTAAGGAGGAAATAAAAATGAAGAACCTGATTACGTTGCTTATGGCTTTGGCAATGCTCATCTCCCTGGTTTCCTGTGGCAGCAATTCCGGCAGTACTGATGAACCTGCTGTCGGAGAAGCTGCCCCCACTGGGGAATCTGCACCTGCTGATGAGACTGCACCTGTTGATGCCAGCGGTGCTTATGATGGTGAATCTTTTACCATTCACATGGCATCCAGTGAAAATGAAAATTCTGACCAGAATGCTCCGCTCGTATATTTTCGTGATCTTGTTGCCGAAAAGTCCGGCGGCGCTGTCACCGTAGAAGTATCCTGGGGCGGAACAGAGTATGACAACTCCGGTATCTGGGAAGCAATGGGCACAGGCCTGCTGGACATGGATATCTGCCTGTTCCTTAAGCACTCTGCTGATGCACCTCTGATGCTCTTTGGCTTTATGCCCTATTCTGCTAATGCGGCAGAGTCAATCGAGCAGACCAACTACATCCTGTTTGAGAATGAAACCACTTCTAAGATTTTTACCAATTATTTTGCTGATGCCGGCATGACCGTTCTCGGTAACTCCGCTGACGGTGCGCCTTCCTTTATTACCACCTTTGAGTGGGATACTCTGGATGATTTGGTCTCCAAGTGCTCCGCTTTCGGCACCATGACCACTGCTAAGTATCTGTCTCTTGGCCTGAATACGGTGGCTGTTACCGGCGGAGAGGCATATGATAACCTGTCCCGCGGTATTGTTGACGGCGTATCTATGGCTGTCGGCACTGCTGTATCCAACTCCCTGCAGGAAGTAGCAAGCTACTGCACGATCGACGGTCAGTACACTTCTGCAGTTCTGCTGCTTGCCAATACCGATTTCTGGAATGGCCTGTCTCCTGAGGCTCAGGCTCTGGTTCAGGAGTGTGTTGATGAGACTTCTGCGTTCTCTGCAAGCCATGTTACCGAGGCAACGGAGGCTGCTGCTCATGCATGGGAAGAGGCTACCGGGGTTGCTGTCAAGTATCTGGGTGAGGAAGAAGGGAAGGCATTCTGGGCACAGACTCTCGCTGCCACCGCTGAAAATGCAAAAGCCAATTCTGCGGGTCAGCCCTACGAAGAGGAAATGAAGACCATCGTTACCGAGTGGATTGCATATCAGGAACAGTATCACGGCTTCGATGTGGATTTTGAGTGGTAAATCCCAAAGTCGTAACCGCGATGTGCTGATTGCATGCAGATATTAAGCTGAAACAAAACAATCAGGAATAAGGTTCAGCTGTTTTCAGACCTTATTCCTGATTTTTACAACTGCATTTAGTTAGGAGAATGAGCCTATGAGTACAAGAGGACAGCGTATCTGGGACAGAATGCGTGACTTGAGAAACAAGGAAACGGTATCTGTCTGGAGAGCACGGCTTCAGTATAAGGCATACCGGGAAACCGAAGGTGATCCCGTGCCCTTGCGAAGAGCGCATGCGTTTGAAACAATGATGATGGAACTGCCTGTGTGGATCGATGACGAGCAGCTGTTGGTTGGCGATATGAACTCACAGCGGATGAGTCTGGAGTGGTTTCCTGAACTGACCGCTGGGTGGCTTAAAAACTATTTTGAAAATGATGCCGAGGACAACTATGTTCTGGGCGATAAAAAGACTGTTGCCGAATTTCGAGAGATAGCGGATTATTTCTCACGATACTCTGCAAAGGATTCCTTTGTCCGTTACATGGGCCAGGAATGGGAAAAGTGGGTATTGGAGACCGGAGAACATGGAGCATGGATGCTCGGCAGTGACGGCGGTGTTATGGCTCAGCGTGGCTGGAATGTATTGGATTACGAAAAGGCCTTGAAATATGGCTATGACGGTATCATCTCAATGATCGATGAAAAGCTGTCTGGACTTCATGGACTTAGTGATGAGGAGATCCGGAAAGAGTCACTGTACATTGCCATGAAGAAGGAACTCAGAGCTGCGATCCTGTTTTCCCACCGCTATGCCGATCTGGCGGAACATCTGGCAGAAACGTCAGATGAGCAGCGCAGCAGGGAACTTTATAAGATTGCCAGCGTTTGCCGCAGAGTCCCTGAATTTCCGGCTGAAACATTCCACGATGCGCTCCAGTGTACCTGGTTTACCTACCTTATGTGCTATTGGGAAAGCAAAGAGGCCGGCGTCAGCATGGGCAGAGTTGACCAATATTTGTATCCATACTACCTCCGTGATATAGAATGTGGAACGATTACCGATGCCGATGTGGTGGAACTTCTTGAATGCTTCCGCGTGAAAATGTCGGCCCGTCGTGATATGGCTGATAACAGTGTCCGTGCAGGCATGTCCGGATGGACACAGTTCCATAACTGCACTCTTGGCGGCCAGCTGACCGACGGCGTTGATGCAACCAATAAGCTGAGTTACCTGTGGCTCGATGCTGCTGAAAACTGCCGGGTTCCCCATCCGACCCTCTCAATACGCTATCATAAGAACATTGATCCAAACTTTGTAAGGCGGGCAATGGAGATCTCCGCGCAGGGAATGGGATTCCCCGCGTGGTTTGGCGATAAGGCTTCAATAGAATTTCTTGAGAGCCGCGGCGTTACACATAAGGATGCCCTGAATTATGCGCTGGCCGGATGCGTGCTTACTACAGTTCCGGGCCGTTCCGCACCGACATGGCCGCTGGTAATCCATCTTCCAAAGCTGCTTGAACTGGCATTAAATAATGGGAGGGATCCGGTAAGTGGGTATCAGCTCGGTGTTGAGACCGGAACCCTTGAAGATTACGAGACCTATGACGACCTTTGGAACGCCTATAAGAAACAGGCGGAGGTCATTCTCCGAAAGGCAGCAGATTATCTTAACCGGGCAAGAAGTTTCCGGGTTCAGGTACTACCGGATATTTTCTCCAGCATATTCCTTGATGACTGTATTGAAAAGGGCAAGACAAGCTTTGAGGATGCTGTCCGTTATCACAAAACATCAGCAATGTATACTCTGCCAGTAGGCGCGATCAATGTTGCAGACTCACTGGCCGCCATTAAGAAATGTGTCTACGAAGATAAGAGTGTTTCCAAAGAAGATCTTCAGGCTGCGCTTGCATCTGATTTTGAAGGCTATGAAGACATCCGGCAGCTTCTGCTCCGAGCACCAAAGTTTGGCAACGATGACGACTATGTAGATGATATTGCAACTGGTTTTTATGACTGGCTGTGCGCAGAGGGGCAGAAGATTCCCGGGCCTTACAACTCTCATTATGAATGTGCGCCCCATAATCTGTCTTTCCACGGAGTAATGGGTGTCCATACAGGCGCACTTCCTAGCGGCCGTAAAGCACATGAATCGCTGGTAGACGGGGCTGTTTCTCCCTGCCACGGTTCAGATCATAACGGTCCCACGGCAGTCCTGGCATCCGCCGGCAAGATACACCATAACCAGATACTGGGCACCTTGCTGAATATGAAATTCCTTCCATCCTCACTAAAAACAGAAGAGGACCGGCAAAAGCTGCTGTTTCTGGTTCACACGTTCTTTGAGGACTACGGTGGAAAGCACGTTCAGTTCAATGTTATAGATAAGGAAACACTGATTGATGCGAAAGCACATCCGGAAAATTATCAGAACCTGATCGTCCGTGTTGCAGGATACAGTGCCCTGTGGGTGGAACTAAGCGAAGCGATACAGGACGAACTTATCGCCAGAACCGAAAATTCGCTTTGACCTTAGCATCGGAGACCATACTATGAACGGAACTGTATTCAATATTCAGAGGTTTTCAACTCACGACGGACCAGGTATTCGGACAACCGTTTTTCTGAAAGGCTGTCCTTTACGCTGCTTCTGGTGCCAGAATCCGGAATCGCAGCCCGTAAAACCCGTACTCATGGTAAATACAAATGAATGTACCGGCTGCGGAAGATGTGTTGAAACCTGCTCTGCCCATGCGGTAACAATTGTCAATGGAACAGCAATCGTTGACCGGGATCGGTGTTTGGCCTGCGGGGTCTGTGTTGACCGCTGTTTTAACAGTGTCAGATCTGTTGCGGGACATGAAATGTCAACTGAAGAAGTCATGAAGACAGTGCTTCGGGACCGGGCAATGTACCACAATTCCGGCGGGGGCATAACAATATCCGGCGGTGAGTTGACGATGCAATGGCAGTTTGCGCTGGAGCTTCTGAAACAGGCAAAGGCGAATGGACTGGATACTGCAATTGAAACATGCGGCTTCTGCAGATGGGAAATACTGGACCAGCTTTTGGATTATACGGATCACGTCATGTATGATATTAAGTGTGTGGATGCTGAGAAGCATCTGCGGGGAACGGGCGTATCTAATGAACTGATTCTGCAAAACGCGGTTAGGGTTGCATCCAAAGCAAAAGATGTCTTGTTTCGAATGCCGCTGATTCCCAACTATAATGATACTGCTGAATATGTAACATCAGTGGCGGAATTTGTCAGGGATCAGGCCGGCCTTGATGCCGCTCACATCGAACTTCTCCAGTATAACAACCTGGGTGAGGATAAATTCGACCGGATGGGCAGGAAAGATGAGATGCCCCGGCTGAAAAAACAGTCAGAGGAATATATGGAGGAACTCCGTTCCTGCGTCACCCATGTCTTTGACAGGTACGCATAAATTCTCACTGTATTACCAGTTTCCCTTCTTCATTTTTCATTGTTTTCTTTCCATATTGTGCCAAAACTCCCGTCCTCAAAAAGTGAGGATGGGAGTTCTTTTGCAGGCCGGGTTTCCCGATGAAAGGATTTCATTGAGAAACAGGATTACAAAGCGATGTGTTCAGGCTCAGCTCAGGGAGACGATCTCAGACAGAGGAGGATTGGGTGTTCCGTCATAGGTCATAAGGAAATCCTCAATAACATCAGAGATGAAAGCCTTTGCCTTTATTTGATCGCGGTCACCTGGCTTGTTCTCATTGTCATAATGGACAAAGTAACTGCCGGGAACCTGGGTGCCGTCTCCTAGGGTATAGAGAACTGCATCGCAGACATCCGCGTCAGGGCTGTCCGCGGACTTCTTGCCGGGACGGAAATCCGCCTTCGGCTTCACGCCCAGCGCATAACCCGCAGGGCCGGTCTCCTTTCCGCCACAAGAGAAGCGGCCAACCACATCCACATTGTTCAGCTTCAAGTACATCTTGAGGGTCGCCAACGTTGCGGTTGCCTCATCGGTGCCATAGAAGCCGCCGCCGTAGGTGGTAAATACAATGCCATAAGGGCGCTTGCCGGAGCGGTTTGCCATGCCGGGAGCGGGAGCCTTGGTACGGCGCCAGTCGGCACCTGCGGGTTTCTTGGCCGGGGCTGCGGCATCCGATTCGTTGCTGTCCAGCTTCTTCCGGACCTCCTTCTCCAGCGCACCGCCTGCACCGAAGCTGAATGCCTTGATGACCACCTGAAGCGGTGCGCCGCTCACGATGGGAGAACCGAGCAGGATCAGGTCATAATCATCGAAATACAGATTCTCCTGCATGCCTGCCGAGTCGGTCTTGACCGTGATGCGGAGATAGGTCACTTCCCAGCCATAATATTCCAGACGCTCCTTGAAGCACTCGGCAATCTTTTCGGTGTTGCGGGTCATCGCTGCGTACATCAGAAGTGCGCGGCGGGGATTGCCGGTGAAGGTCATAAAGTAGTCTTCAATAACCTCATTCATAAAGATGTTTGCCCTCATCTATCATGATGAAGAAAATGCCATGGAGGTTTTCAAAAAAAGTGCTTGACATTGGGGGCCGGTTTAATATATTATTATATGAGGTATAAGATCGAATGGAATGTTTGTCCGCGCTGATCCAATTCCGTTTGATATGCATCATGTTCCTGTGGCCCCCAGTTGGGTTGGCAGGTTCCGGAGGGGAGACACGCTTGGTGAAAAATCAGAGTGCTGATAGGCGGGAGGCCTGCTACCAGGCCAACAGCGATTTTGTCACCAGGATCATTGCTGGGGAGCTCGTTCTGGTTCCGGTGGGCGAACAGGCCCAGCGGCTGAGCGGTATGATTACCTTCAGCGAGACAGGCGCTTTCCTGTGGGACATGCTTTCGCAAAGACGAACCAAGACGGAATTGGTAACTGCCCTGGTTTCCAGGTTTGACCAGGATGCGGACACGGTGGAAGCCGACGTCAGTGAATTTTTGGAAAAGGCAGAAAAAAGAGGACTTGTTGTCCGCCATGATGCAGTGTATAGCGCGTCGAATAATTGGGAGGGAATGAAGCATGAAACAGTATACGAAGCCTGAATTTTTTGTGGAGGAATTCTATCCGAATGTGGCCGTAGCTTCCTGCGACAGAGAGTGGAGCGGCGAGGTTGATACATCTTGGCCTGCTCAGGCGATTACATGTAATCGCATGGGTCAGACTACCGATTACATTTTCGCTTCCGTCACAAGCAGCTGTCAGTATAAGCCTTGCCACATGGAATATATTTCTGTGGGTGGAACGTATACACCCAAACAGTTAAATGATTATGGCTTGGTTATCCAGGGCGATGGAGGTAGCGTAACTGTGCCTGCCGGCGGCGGTTATGTCCTGTGCTGGGAGAACGGCAACCATTACGGTCTGGCGACCCCCGAGATTGTCCAGCTGATGACCAGCAGCTACTAATTGAATATCAAAACAAGAAGCATGCAAGGCTGTCTGTTTTCCTGTGCGAACACGGAAGGCAGGCAGCCTTTTTCAGGAGGGAACGGGATGGAACAGATGCTGATCGGGGAGACCCTGTTTTCCATTTATCCGCCGAGGCCCATTCGTTGGAGGCCGGAGGAGGGGCAGTTCTCCTATGACGGCCAGGGCTTCCGGCAGCAGGTAACGGTGGAAATTCAATTTGTCCCGGAGCTGCCCAAGCTGATGGCGCGGGAGCTGTACCAGACGGAAGGGCTGAAAATCGGACTGGACAGGGATCAAAATGAGGTGCGAATTTACACTGCCGCTTTTTTAAGCGGAAGGCCGATATATGCTGTCTCCGTCCTCATTGATTCTGTGGTCACAGTCTATTTTCTTAAGGACGGTTCTCTTTGGGACAACCCCAATATCCGCCTCTGGAATCTGGTGCATATGGAACGCCTGCTGCTGCGGGCAGGGGCCCTGGTGCTGCATTGCAGCTATCTGATGTACCAGGGCAGGGCGATTTTGTTCAGCGCGCCCAGCGAAACGGGAAAGACCACCCAGGCCAAGCTGTGGGAAAGGCTGTATCAGGCCCGCATCATCAATGGGGATAAGGCGATCCTCCAGAAAAAGGAGGGCGTCTGGTACGCCTGCGGCTACCCCTTCCATGGTTCCGCCCGGGAATGCCTCAATCAGGACTATCCCATTGAGGCTATTGTGGTGGTGCGGAGGAACCGGGAGGATTTCATAGAATCTCTGCGGCCTATGAAAAAGGTACAGGCCATTTACAGTGAAACCACAGTAAACGCCTGGGACGCGGAGTCTGTCAATCAGACCCTGAACCTGATCGGGGAATTGGCCGGGGAGGTAAAGGTGGTCTGCCAGCAATGCACCAGGAAGGACGAGGCATGCCATACCCTGTACCGCTGCTTGAAGGAGGAATAGCGATGCATTTGTATGATTTGTTATCCCCTGCGGAGGTTCGGCTGGGGCAAAAGGCGGACGCCATGCGGCTCCCCTTGGGCGGGACCATGGAGCTGCTGCCTCTCTGCAATATGAACTGCAAGATGTGCTTTATCCGCCAGGACCCGGAGGAAATGAAGAAACAGGGCCGTATGCTGTCCTGTGACGAGTGGCTGAGGATTGCCCGGGAGGCAAAGGAGGCGGGGGTTCTGTTCCTCCTTCTGACGGGGGGCGAGCCGCTGATCTACCCGGAGTTCAGGCGACTGTATACAACGCTGTTTGATATGGGCTTTATCCTGACCATCAACACAAACGGCACCCTGATCGACGGGGATTGGGCAGATTTTTTTGAAGCGCGTCCCTGCCGGCGCCTGAATATTACCGTCTATGGCGACAGCGACGAGGCCTATGGCCGCCTGTGCCGGAATCCCAAGGGGCACACCCAACTGATGAGGGCGTTGGAGCTGCTGAAGGAGCGGGGAATTCCCCATCGCCTGAATTATACCATCACACCGGACAATGTGGACCAGCTCCAATATGCCTGCGGTTTGGCCAAGGAACAGGGGACGGCGCTGGAGGCGGCGGCCTATCTGTTCCCGCCCATTCGCAGGGAGAACCAGGGGTTCGCCCGGCTGTCCCCGGCCCAGGCCGCCCGGGCAAAGGTGGATTGGATCAAATATTTTTACGGGGAACAGCAGCTGCGGGTGGAGGCAAATGCCGCCAAGCCCTTTTTGGAGCACCCTGTTGTCACGGTGGGAACCCACGGCCTGACTTGCCGGGCCGGGCGGAGCGGCTTCTGGATGGCCTGGAACGGGGAGCTTCTTCCCTGCGGCATGTTCCTGGAGCCGAAGATCAGCCTGCTGAACCACTCCTTTGGGGAGGGCTGGAAGTATATCGTGGAGGAAACGGCCAAGCTGCGCATGTATGCGGGCTGTGATACCTGCCGGAAGCGGCACAGCTGTATCGTTTGCGGGGCCAGCTGCCTGGCGGAGTCCGGGGATATGACAAAGCGGCCGGACTACCTCTGTGAGATGACAGAGGAATACTATAAGCTGCTCCTGCCCTATGCGGAGAAAGCCGACTGATTGGAGGAAACACAAAGCACTATGGGAGAACCAAAGCCCAAGAAGAGCATCGACTTTGCATCGCTGGACACGCTCATTGCCCGTTGGAGGGACGGCACCTTTACGGAGATCATTGACGACTGGAAATGGATTTTCAGCTACAGTGCAAGGTATAAGCTTGCCATCGCGTTTTATGTGCTGCTGGGCATTTGCGGCACAACGCTTGGCCTGGTTGGCAGCGTGGCCAGCAAATATCTGATTGACATTATCACCGGCTACCGGGTGGAAAAGCTGGCCCTGCTGGCTGTTATCATGGTGGGCAGCTCCGTGTTCAGCCTGGCCTTTGACAGCCTTATCAACCGGATCTCCACCAAGCTGAGCATTTATATTAATAACGACATTCAGGCGGACATCTTTGACAAAATTATAGATGCCGATTGGCTAGCCGTTTCCCGATACAGCAACGGCGACATTTTGAACCGCTTTAACGGCGACATCGGGACGGTCAGCAGCAACGCCATCACCTGGCTGCCCACCATCCTGATCGCGGTCTACCGCTTTGTGGCCACCTTCCTGGTCATCCTTCACTATGACTGGATCATGGCGCTGATCGCCCTGGGCAGCGCGCCGTTTATGCTGCTGATTTCCAAGTTTGTCGTCCAAAAGCAGCGGGAATACAGCAAAAAGGTGCGGGAGATGAGCAGCCAGCTGATGACCTTTGAGGTGGAGACCTTCTATAATTTTGACACGATCAAATCCTTCGGCACCGCCCCCTATTACAGCAAAAAGCTGCGCTGGTGGCAGGGAAAATTCAAGGACACCAGCCTGATCTACAACCTCTTTACCATCAAAACCAACATTTTGCTCTCTGTCATGGGCATGGCGGTCCAGTTCCTGGCTTTTGGCTACTGCCTGTTTCGCTTGTGGACCCACTCCATCACCTACGGCACCATGACGCTGTTTTTAGAGCAGCGGAGCAGCCTGTCCAGCGCCTTCAGCAGCCTGGTTTCCATCGTTCCTTCCTTCCTGAACAGCTCCGTATCAGCCCACCGGATCCGAGAGCTGGTGGAGCTGCCCAAGGAGGTGCATATCCCTGAGAGCAGTCAGCTGGATAACCTGGTGGAGGACGGCTTTACTGTGCAGATGGAGGACGTGAACTTCTCCTATGTGGAGGGAACCCGGGTCATTACAGATTCCGCCTTTGTGGCCCGGCCCGGGGAGATTGTGGCCCTGGTTGGCCCCTCCGGGGAGGGAAAGACCACCATGATCCGGCTGATCCTGGGCCTGGTGCGCCCAGAGTCCGGGAAGGCAAGCATCCGGGGTTCGGATGGAAGGGCGGTTCCCATGAATGCGGAGACCCGGCATCTTTTTGCCTACGTCCCCCAGGGCAACACCATGCTGTCCGGCTCCATTGCCGAGAACATGCGGATGGTGAAGGAGGACGCCACCGATGAGGAGATCATCCAGGCCCTGAAGGATGCCTGCGCTTGGGATTTCGTTAAGGTCCTGCCTGAGACCATCAACAGCCCCATCGGCGAGCGGGGCCGGGGACTGTCTGAAGGACAGGCCCAGCGGATTGCTATCGCCCGGGCGGTTCTGCGCGACGCACCGGTGCTGCTGTTGGATGAGGCAACCTCCGCCCTGGACGTGACAACCGAGCGGCAGGTTTTGCGCAACATTATCCATCAGCATCCCAACAAGACCTGCATTGTCACCACCCACCGGCCCAGCGTCCTGAACCTGTGCCAGCGGGTCTATCGCGTGACCGAAACCAGGGTCACCGAGCTGAGCGAAGAGGAATCCAGCCGCATGGCCATGGATTTTTGATGAAGTGAACTGCTCCCCGTCAAGCGGACAGTGAAAAACAATAAAATATTTTCTGCTTCCGGTACCCGGGTCAGGGCACCGGAAGTCTTTTTATACTATTTTTTATGACAAAAATCAGTATGAAGTATGAAATCAAACAGGCACGGATTTCGTTCAAAGAAAATCCGTGCCTGTTTTTTGAGGAGTTATCTGACCAGCTTCCATCGGTTTTTTGTCACAATCCGCAGCATATTTTCCCGGCCCACCGGGTTGAAGGAGTGGATGCGGATGGGATAGCTTTGCCCGGTCTCCTCCAGCCAGTCCAGCAGGCGGATGTAGTCTCCGCCCTGGTTGGCATAGTCCCCGGCGTCGTGGTCGATGTCAATCAGCTCAATGGGGATGCCCTGGCGCTGGGCGGCCATGAGAAGCTCCTTTGCCTCATTGACGCTTTTGGCCCATTGATAGTTTGCCGGCGCTGGGCGCAGGTCGTCTACCCAAAGCTTCATCGGCTCAGCCGCCTCCTTGACTTTGATTTTGCCAGAGGATGGTAAAATACTCCGGCGGAACGGCGGAGGTCAGCCAGACCCCGTTGGGTGCCAGCAGCAGGGTGTGTCCCTCTGCCACAAATCGCCTGGCCTGGATCAGCAGCACCACAGGCTTGCCGTGACGGGCGCCAACCTTCCAGGCGGTTTCTTCGTCCCTGGAAATGTGGACATACTGACGGGACATGGGCAGCAGCCCCTTCTCTAAAATGGAATCGAGAAACCGGGTGGCGGTGCCGTGATACAGGAACTCCGGAGGCTCCGGCTCCTCCATCTCAATGACCACGCCAGGTACCGAGTGGCCCTGGTTTGCCCGGATTTTTGTGCCGGTGGCGTCGTAGGAGTAGCGCATTTTCTCGTCCTCAGCCACAATTTCGTCCAAAACCTCCCGGTTCATTTCCGGGTACTTTTTCTTCAGCGCTTCGATGATCTTGCTGACCTTTGCCCAGCCCCCTTGCAGACTGATAAAGTCCGGACTGTGGCGGAGGAGAAAGGACAGCTGCCGGCTGGCTTTCACCTTGTTCATATAAAATCCCTCTCATTTCAGCCTGCGGATGCGGTTCAGCAGGCAAGTGCGTTTTTATCCACGTCCTCATTCAAGTGGAAGTGGCCGAGGTACCAGTGAACATAGTCGGCTTCCGCCCGGATCCAATCCAAGCGGCCGGTCAGTTCCCCTTTGGTCCCTCAATGCCATGATCGCCTTCTGTGTATCTCTTTACGCCATATGATAAATATATAACAAAATTCAGAGCTTGTGTAGGAAAATCAGGAAATTTCCCCATCCGGCCTTGAAAATGTGATATATTATACTAAAACGTATTAAAACGGTTTTGCGCAGCACGCGGGATTCTTGATTAAATCTTTTAATCAAGAATCAGTATTGTCAGTGTAAAGTCAGGAGAAGGGGAGAATCCATATGTCCAACGAGAAACGGGTATTTATCAGCCACTCCAGCCGGGATTTTGAGTTCGCCATGGCGCTGTGCCAGGCCTTTGAGAAGGAGGGGATCTACTGCTGGATCGCCCCCAGGGATATCCCCTACGGAAATGTCTGGGCGGAGGAAATCACCCAGGGAATTCAAAACGCCAAGCTGGTGCTGTTTATCCTGTCCAGGTACTCAGCTGGTTCTAATCAGGTGGTGCGGGAGATCAGCCTGGCCCTGCAACACGGCCTGAAAGTGATTCCCATTCGCCTGGACAATAGCAAGCTCAGCGGGGCGCTGGCCTATTATCTGTCCAACATCCAGGCCATTAAAATAGAATCTGACAGCCAGGCGCATATTATGGGCCTGATCGGCCACGTCAAAGCCTATCTGGAGGGAGGTGCGCGGCTCATAACTCCGATCCCTCCTGAGACCCCCACTGGGGAATCGGAGGGGGAAGAGGAGATCCAGCTGGACACAACCATCAATATGGATGCGGAGCTGGACGCCAAGTTTGACCAGCTTTTTGGCCCGGGGAGAGCAACGGAACGGGAGGAGGTCAGCCCCTTCCGCCGGAAGCTTCTCCGGCGGATCGGGGATCGGGTGATTGCGGCCATGACTTCGGGCGAGGAGGAGCCGAGGGAGGAAGGCCCGGGCGAAGACAGCCAAGAGGAGCCTTGCGGAAAGTATTTCAGCTTGATGGACCGGGACAGCTTCACCCAGATTTTTCTCATTCGAAGAAATTATTGCCTGCCTGATTATAAAGTGGAGTTTACCACGGAGCAGCTGGAAGTTGCATCCGAGCAGCTGGAGGATGGGACCGTGAAGCGAACCTATTTTGTGGATGATCCCGATGAGGAGGGGAATCCTCTGTCCATTTTGACCATCCTGCCAAAGCAAAACATGGTTGTGGTTAATATGGGTTTCCTGTACTCGGGTTGCATTAAAATCAGCAAAAAGCCGGAGATTATGCCCTTCTCAGAGGCAACAGAAAAGCGGGGCAGAGTTCTGAAATGGCCGGCCAATGAGGACGGCAGGAAGGTCCTGATTGATCCAAAGTCCGGTCTGGTGATTCCGCGCAAGCGGTATTATGACAAGAAAAAGAAGCAGTGGGTTACTTATATTGAAATTGCGCCTGGGAAGCGTTATTTCGCCTTTGAAGTTCGTTCTGAGGTGAAGGACGGGGAGGGAGCGGGGGTGGATCTCAAGGCCAGCAGCTATGATATTGCCTATGGCTACTATCGAGGTCGCCATGGACTGCCCAAAAACCTGTTAAAGGCGGCGGAGTTCTTTGAGGAGGCCGGCACTCCGGAGGCCCACTATTACCTGGGCCGCATTTTCCTGGAGGATGAGCTGCTGGGGGATCCGGAGGATGCCCGGTATTACTTACAGCTGGCCCTGGAGGGCGGCGAGGAGCGGGCCAGGGAGCTTCTCTCCACCTGAGAGGATTTCATAAAAAGTTCATAAAGTGTTCTTAAAAATTCAAACATTTCTCTCCCTGAAATTGGTATAGTATAATCACAAACAGGAGAGATACACCAATTGTTCTCCTGCTTACCGGAGCTGGCGGCGGCAGTCACTTCTGCCAGTGGCCGGACAAAAAATAATCGGACTTTGCTCCGTTTAGATAAATCAGATGTTTTTTCATGTAATCCTCTCTTTTCTCTCTTTTCTCTTTTACAGCGGCGCCCACTGGCTTATCTCAAACCAGTGGGCGCTGTTGTTTGCGTCATGGGAAATCAATCGCTGTAATCCGAGTCCAGGACCAGCTTGACCTCATAGTCCGGATAGACCTCCCGGACGTCGTGGAGGATGGAATCCCGAAGGGAAGAGGAATTCTCCTTGCAGTCCACAATCAGGTCGAAGGAAAGAACCTTTGTCTCCGAATCGGCGTAGAAGCCGTGCATCTGAAGGATGCCGGGATAGCGGCTGACCAGATGCTCCAGCTGCTGGTGCATGGCCGCCACCTGGGGATCTGTGGTGTTGGAGGCGTAGATGCCCACGGTGAGGGTGATTCCGTAAGTAAGGAGCACCTGGGCGGAGATATCGTGGGTCAGCTTGTGGAGATCCCGGGCGGTGGTTTTGTCATCCACTTCAATGTGGATGGAGCCAATGGTCTCCGTGGGGCCGTAATTGTGCAAGGTCAGATCGTAGGAGCCTTTGACGCCGGGAAATTGGTTGACGGTGGCCCGCACCGCCCTGCTCAGCTCCGGGGCTGTGCGGACGCCGATGATGCTGTTCAGGCTTTCCATCAGGATTCCGCAGCCCGCTTTCAGAATGATCGCCGAAATGACCAGGCCCAGGATCCCCTCCAGGCTGATCTGCCAGATTATACTGATCAGGGCGGCCACAAGGGTGGCCAGGGAAAGGATGGAGTCAAAGAACGCATCTGAACCGGAGGCAATCAGGGATTGGGAATTGATTTTCATTCCCACCGACTTGACATAACGGCTCCAGAGAAATTTTGCGATGACGGCAACGGCGATGATGATCAGGCCCGGGGCAGAGTAGCTGGCCAGCTGAGGATGAATCAGCTTTTGAAAGGATTCCTTTAGGGAGGTCAGGCCAGCGATAATCACGATTGCCGCAATGAGCACCGAGGTCAGATACTCAATGCGCCCGTGGCCGTAGGGGTGCTTTCTGTCCGGGGCTTTTCCCGCCAGCTTGGTGCCAATGATGGTGATAATGGAGGAAAGGGCGTCCCCCAAGTTGTTTACCGCGTCGAGAAGAATGGCGATGGAGTTGGATATCAGTCCCACGGCGGCCTTGAAGAGGACCAGGACCAGGTTCACGCCGATGCCGATCAGGCTGGTTCGAATGATTGTTTTACTGCGATCCATGCGAAGCATCTCCCCCAAATAGAATATTGCGGGGGAAAGCCCGGCTGACTGCGGCAGAGCTTTCCCCCGCATCATAATAGTAAGATCTGCGGTTTCAGTCAAGTTAAATTTGTCTGAAATTGACAGTTCAATCCATTTCCGTCCTTGGGCGGGAGCCGCAGGCAAAGAGCGGTTGCGTTTTCCTCAACCTCTCTGCTATAATGACAGGGAGAAAGAGGGGAGCGGGATGCTGATTTTGATAAAGGGGGCTGGGGATCTGGCCACCGGCGTGGCTTGGCGGCTGAAACGCTGCGGCTTTTCTGTGGCCTGTACTGAAGTGGCCCAGCCTACCGCTGTGAGGCGGATGGTGGCCTTCTGTCAAGCGGTCTATGACGGAAGCTGTCAGGTGGAGGGGATTACGGCCCGGCTGTGCGCTTCTGTGGAGGAGGCCAGACGGCTGACCGATTCCCCGCAGATTCCGGTGCTGGTGGACCCGGTGTGTAGCTGCCTGGAGGAGCTGAAGCCGGAGGTGCTGATTGACGCCATTATTGCCAAACGCAATACCGGCACTGCTATCACCGACGCATCAAAGGTCATTGCCCTGGGGCCGGGGTTCACAGCCGGGGTGGACTGCCACTGCGTCGTAGAGACTAAGCGGGGCCATACCCTGGGCCGCTGCATTTGGCAGGGGGCTGCCATCCCCAACACCGGAGCGCCCGGGAGTGTGGGAGGCTATACCACCGAGCGGCTGCTGAAAACTCCCTGCGCCGGCCAATTCCATGCCTTGGCCCGAATTGGGGAGCTGGTCTCAGCCGGGCAGGTAGTGGCCCGGGTGGGCGATCAGCCAGTGATCGCCCAGATCAACGGATATCTGCGGGGGCTGCTTCAGGATGGTCTTTTCGTGCCCGCCGGCTTCAAGGCGGGGGATATTGACGCTCGCTGTCAGGAATCCCACTGCTATACTATTTCAGACAAGGCCCTGGCCATTGCCGGGGGCTGCCTGGAAGCCATTTTGCATCAATAGTTTGAAAGGCTTGCCTTTGGTTGCTTTATTGGATTGCCGCGATTTTGCGGGCCACATAGACGCCGCTGGCGGAGGCGTGGGACAGGGAATGGGTGACACCGCTTCCGTCGCCGATGACGTACAGGCCGGGATAATTGGTCTCCAGGTTTTCGTTGAGCTTGACCTCCATGTTGTAGAACTTGACCTCCACACCATAGAGCAGGGTGTCGTCATTGGCGGTGCCGGGGGCGATCTTATCCAGGGCATAGATCATCTCAATGATGCCGTCCAGAATGCGCTTGGGCAGCACCAGGCTCAGGTCGCCAGGGGTGGCCGCCAGAGTGGGGCGGACCGTGCCCTCCTCAATGCGCTTCCGGTTGCTGCGGCGGCCCCGCTCCAGATCGCCAAAGCGCTGGACGATGACACCGCCGCCCAGCATGTTGGACAGGCGGGCGATGCTCTCGCCGTAGCCGTTGCTGTCCTTGAACGGCTCGGAGAAATGCTTGGAGACCAGCAGGGCGAAGTTGGTGTTCTCTGTCTTTTTGTCGGGATCCTCAAAGCTGTGGCCATTGACGGTGACGATGCCGTTGGTGTTTTCATTGACCACGATGCCGTTGGGGTTCATGCAGAAGGTGCGGACGTTGTCTTCAAATTTTTCCGTGCGGTAGACGATTTTGCTCTCATAGAGCTTGTCCGTCAAATGGGAGAAAATGACGGCGGGAAGCTCCACCCGGACGCCGATATCCACCCGGTTAGAGCTGGTGGGAATGCCCAGGTCCGAGCAGATTTGCTCCATCCACTTGCTTCCGCTGCGGCCCACGGAGACGATGCACTGGGAGCAGTCCACTGTTTTCTCCCCGCAGCAGACACGATAGCCCTGGCTCAGCACCTCAATTTCTTGCACCGGGGTGTTAAAGTAGAAATCCACATGGGATTCCAGCTCCTTGTAGAGATTCTCCAGAACCACATAGTTGATATCCGTGCCCAGGTGGCGGACAGAGGCATCCAGCAGGGTCAGCTTGTTCTGCATACACAGCTTTTTGAATTCGCTTCCGGAGGTGGAGAACATCCGGGTGTTTTCTCCCCCGTGGGAGACGTTGATCCTGTCCACATAATGCATCAGCTCCAGGGCCTTGGACTTGCCAATATACTCATACAGTGTGCCGCCGAAGTCGTTGGTGATGTTATATTTGCCGTCGGAAAAGGCGCCCGCGCCGCCAAAGCCGTTCATAATGGCGCAGCTTTTGCAGCGGATGCAGGACTTGATCCGGTCCCCGTCAATGGGACAGTGCCGGTTTTCCAGCCGGTTTCCGGCCTCAAACACAGCGATTGTCAACTCGGGTTTCTTTTGAACCAGCTCGTAGGCGGAGAAAATACCGCCAGGGCCGGCACCAATAATAATAACGTCATACTTCATGGTGTACCTCCTAATTCTGGTTCAAATGGGCAAAAAAACAGATGTCCCATCTGAAAAATCCAGACCGGTCCAACTGTTCTTGTAAACGGAATATTAGATTGCTACAAGACCACCATGGAACCCGGTTGTTATCTGAATTTCGTGTTATAGTTACTATTTACGGTAGTTTGTAGAAACACCTGACCAATTACAGGCATATATAACATGAGTATCTTAGCATAAAGCTCCAATTTCTGCAAGGGAAAAGGAGGCTGAAAACAGCCTCCTTGAAAAAGATATTGCAGTTCAGGCCGGTTTTGCCCCTCTCATACTGCGGCGGCAGCGGCACGGCGCTGGGCGCGGGTCACTGCGGTGTCCCAGTTCTGCAGACGGGCCAGGAAGCTGACCTTCTCAGCCTTACGCTCGTCGGAACGCAGCCATACACGCTGGTGATCAGAAAAATCATAGCAGCCCACGGTGATATCAGTGTACATAATCATATCATAGCCCTCCATATCTTGAAATTCTTGCATCGCTGTGCTTTGCTTGTTAAGTACAATTTAGCACAAATTTCGGCAGATACAATGGGAGGAGAACCTAATGTTTCACTTCAAAATTGTGATATTAGCACGGATTTTTTGAAAAAGATTGATAAAATGGCGGAATTGGACGAAAATACGCGGAAGAAAATCTCAAAAAATATGCGGGAAAAATATAAAGAAGGAAATCCTGCAAAATGTGCCGCTGGGAGAGAATTTTCGAAAAGTGGATTTTTCACCGCCGATCTGGTATCATATAAGAACAGACAAAAAGTGAGGTGAGCCAAATGAAAGAAGTTCTAATGATGCTCCTTCCAAACTGCCCCTACTGCCACCAGGCCAACCAGATTCTGGAGGAGCTACGGCAGGAGAATGAGACCTATGAAGCGGTGCCCATCCGGAAAGTGGACGAGTCCGCGGAGCCGGAGTTTGCAGACTCCCTGGACTACTATTACGTCCCCACGTTTTATGTGGACGGGAGGAAGCTGATGGAAGGCGTGCCCACCCGGGAAAAGGTCAAGGCGGTGCTGGACGCGGCTCTGGAGTAAAAAGCGGATAAAGGAAGGGCCGGAGTTCTGTTGCGAACTCCGGCCCTGAGCCGTTTTCAAATAGGGATTACTCCATGTCCTTTAGCAACCCATGCTTCTCATAGGTGGTCTTGCGGATGACCTTATTGTTGTCGTCCACAAACACCACGTTGGGGTGATAATCCTTCAGATCCTCGGGGGACATCTGGGCATAGGCCATAATGATGATCTTATCACCGGTACTGACGCAGCGGGCGGCGGCGCCGTTCAGGCAGATCATACCGGAGCCTCGCTCCCCGGCAATGGTGTAGGTCTCAAAACGGCTGCCGTTGTTCACGTCAACAATCTGGACCTTTTCGTATTCCAGAATGCCGGCGGCGTCCAGCAGATCCTGATCCACGGTGATGGATCCTACATAGTCCAGCTCCGCCTGCACCACGGTGGCGCGGTGAATCTTACCTTTGAGCATTTCCAGGGTCATTGGCTCAGCCCTCCACAATAAAGTTGTCGATCAGGCGGGTTTTGCCGATGTAAACGGCCATCGCCACCAGAACGGGGCCTTCGATTTTCTCCACAGGTTGCATGTTGATGCCGTTAACGGCGGTGACATAGTCGATCTTCGCCAGCGGCTCCCGCTTGATCTGCTCGGTCATGGCCGAAACCACCTTGCCGGCGTCGGTCTCTCCCTGGGCCACCAGCTCCTGCCCCAGGAATACGGCCTTGGACAGGCACAGGGCCGCCTGGCGCTCCTCCGGGCTTAGATAGGTATTGCGGGAGGACTTTGCCAGGCCGTCAGCTTCCCGGATGATGGGGCAACCCACGATTTCAATACCGTAGGACATATCCCGCACCATACGGCGGATAATGGCCAGCTGCTGGGCGTCCTTCTGGCCAAAGAAGGCCTTGTCAGGGGTCACAATGTTGAACAGCTTAGAAACCACGGTGCAGACCCCACGGAAGTGAATCGGGCGGGTCTTTCCGCAGAGCTGCTTGGGCATATCATCCAGAATCTCCACGTAGGTGCTGGTTTTGCCGTTTCCATCGGGATACATCTCATCTACAGAGGGATAAAACACCATGGAGCAGCCGTGCTTCGCCAGCAGGGCGCAGTCGTGCTGAAAATCCCGGGGATAGGACTCCAAATCCTCATTGGGGCCGAACTGGGTGGGATTGACAAAGTCAGAAGCCACCACCCGGTCGCACATGGAGACAGCCTTGTCCACCAGGCTGGCGTGGCCCTCATGCAGATAGCCCATGGTGGGGACAAGACCCACCGTTAGGCCCTGGGATTTCCACTCCCTAACCTGAGCGCGGACTTCAGCCACAGTTGTTGCAATAATCATCTTTCGCATTACCTCACAATGCTTTGCGTTTTACGTTTTTATTATATTAATGAATCAATACGCGGCGTCCAGAGAGGCCAGGAACTCGTCAGAGCAGTCGCTCTTGACATAGCTGTGTTCCGTGGCGGGGAAAGTGCCGGCCTTGACCTCCTGGTCATAGGCGGACAGTGCATCAGCGACAGCAGCGCCGATCTCAGCAAAGTGCTTGACAAACTTGGGCTTGAAGTCGCCGGACATGCCCAGCATATCCTGAAGCACCAGCACCTGGCCATCACAGCCCGCGCCGCCGCCGATGCCGATGGTAATCATATTCACCTTGCGGGTGATCAGCGCGGCCAGCTTGGGGGGCACACATTCCAGCACGCACATAAAGGCGCCTGCCTCCTGCACGGCGAAGGCGTCCTTCAGAACCCGGCGGGCGTTTTCCTCTCCCTTGCCCTGAACCTTAAAGCCGCCGAAAATATTGGCAGACTGGGGGGTCATGCCGATATGGGCGCAGACGGGAATACCCGAGTTGACGATGGCCCGGATCTGCTCCACCACGGCGGCGCCGCCCTCCAGCTTGATGGCGTTGGCGCCGGTTTCCTTAATCAGGCGGCCAGCGTTTTCCACTGCCTGTTCCACGGACACCTGATAGCTCATAAAGGGCATGTCCATAATGACGAACGCGTTGGGGGCACCCCGCACCACGCTACGGCCATAGACGATCATTTCCTCCATGGTGACGGGCAGGGTATCGGAATAGCCCTGCATGGTCATGCCCAGGCTGTCGCCCACCAGGATGGTGTTGATGCCGGCGGCGTCCACCAGACGGGCCATGGAAAAGTCATAGCAGGTCACCTGGGAGACCTTCTCGCCATTGCGCTTCATTTCTACCAGGGTATTGATTGTGTTCTTCTTAGGCATAATTATTGTACTCCTTCCAACACTTGTTTCATCGGCTTGTAGTCTCGGCCCGGATGACGCTCCTGGGCCACTTGGATCAGCTTTTGGGATGCTGCGCGATAGAGGGTGCGTTCTTCTTCGCTGGGAAAGCAGCCCAGGTGCTTGGCCACCGTGGTGACGTCTCCCCGCTCCACAGGGCCGGTCAGCGCCGCTGCCGGGCCGTCCTCCACGATGTGCTCCAGATTGCTCCGGATCAAGGGGGAGAGGGCCTTCAGGCCCAGATCCCGGGAGAAGCCGCAGGTCTCCAGAAGGTCAAGGCTCTCCTGCACCAGGGCGCACATCAGATTGCTGGAGATGGCGCAGGCCGCGTGATAGCGGATCTTGGCTTCCGGGGAGATGATCTGCACGGAGGGACCCAAGGATTCCAGGAGGGTTTTCCACTGGGAGAGATGGGGGCCGTCCCCTTCCAGGCAAAAAAATGCACCCGGCAATTCCCGATAGGACAATTCCTTGCTGCTGATGGGAAATAGCGGATGGATGGAGTAACCATAGGCGCCGGTTTCCGCAATGCCGGGGAACCCGTCCCGGGCTGCGAGGGCGCCGCTGCAATGACAAATTTGTTTCCCTGAAATGTCGAACTTCTTCAGTGCTTCAAACACAGAAGAAATGCTTCCGTCTGGAACAGTTAAAAAGAGCGCGTCACAATCCTGAACCAACGAATCGAGTTCATCATACTTTTTTGTGCCAGTAAATAACGCCGCTTCCCGCGCTGATTCTCGATGCCTGCTGTAATAGCCGGTCACCGGAACGCCGCCCTGAACAAAGAACTTGCCCAGAGAGAAGCCCACCTTGCCTGCTCCGATAAAGCCAATTTTCATCCTATCACCTTACCTTTATAAACCTGGTAACGCTGCGCTGTTCCGGAAAACGGAAGGATCAGGGATAATTGCTGGGTACAGTTTCCAAAGGAATACCATCCGCTGGGCGGGCGTCAACGTTGTGAGGCCCGCAACTGTGACTATTGTATCAAACTGTTTTTAAAATGTAAAGGATAATTTCAAAAAACAGTGAAGTTTTTGCCGGGACCTTGCAGCCAATACCTGATAGCTACAACCTATCGGCTGTGACGAAATATGACAAATAATCGTTGGACATCCCATAGAGGGATGCTAAAATAATCGTATTGTTATGATAAAGTGTATTGATGTACACTCAACACAGAAAAGGAATATAAGATCGGAGGAAACAAGAATGAAAAAACTGATTGCCCTAATGCTGGCCATGCTGATGATGCTGAGCCTGGCTGCCTGCGGCGGTTCTGAAGACCCCGCGCCCGCTGAAACCACCCCTGCTGACACCACTCCTGTCGAGACCCCTGCGGAAACTCCCGCTGAAACTCCTGCTGAGACTCCCGCGGAAACCGAGACCGCTGAGCCTGTGGAGTTGATCGTCTTTGCTGCCGCCTCCATGACGGAGACCCTGACCGAACTGGGCGAGGCCTATATGGATGAGCATCCCGAAGTCACCCTGGTGTATAACTTCGACTCTTCCGGCACTCTGAAGACCCAGATCGAGGAAGGCGCTGACTGCGATATCTTCATTTCCGCCGGTCAGAAGCAGATGAACCAGCTGGACATCACCGCTGACCCCGAGGTCAACACCGACG
>CAZVVH010000007.1:0-1084 GCA_964630475.1 uncultured Oscillospiraceae bacterium
ATACCCTGAAAGGATAGACGGATATTTTCAAGCATAATCCCACACCTCCTTAATAATAACCGTCATACAGCGCGGAGATATCGGTCTCCACCGCCTTCGCGCCTTCCTTCACATTGGTTCCATAGGGGAAGGCCACATAGTCGTCCATGGTCAGTCCGGATTTGATCTCTGTGTACACGTCCCAGAGGTTCATGCCGGTGGTGACATAGCGCTTGGTCAGCTTACCGTCCTCCTCCACATAGACGTAGCTCTTGCCGTTTTCGGTGCGGATAAAGGTATTATCCAGATAAATACCGGACTTCTCCTGTCCCTCCGGGGAATAGTAGATTTCCGCATAGTCCCCCTCGTTCAGGTCTTCATCCCCACTGACCTCAACGGTAAAGGGATACTTGGAAATATTGGAGTTTCCTCCGCTATAATAGTAGTAATAATTGTTATCGGCGGCGGGGTAATCAGAGATCCAGGTAATCACGCCCTGGCAGCTGATATAGGAGTTCCCATAGACGTTGACATCCACAGTCTGTCCCACATAGACTCCGTCCAGATCAAATTCCCCCAGAACCGCGTTAATAGTATAGCTGCCCGCGGCGGAAACCTTAACCAGAGGATCCGTTTCGCCCAGATTGTCCGGATCGTTGAGCAGGACAACGGTACCGTCAACCTCACTGCAAACGGTGGTATTGTCCGCTTCCTTCTTCAGCTTGGTATAATCCAGCTGAGATTTCCGGATATCCAGCTCCAGTCCCCGGATCTCCGCCTCTTTATCAGCGCGCATCTTAGCCAGCTCAGTGGCGGTATAGACGATTCCTTCATCATAGTAGCCGCTGGAACCGGTATTCTGCGTCTCATCCTCCTCTTCATCAGGAGGCGCAGGCAGCGGGTCAGTCAATATAACCTCTGCGCCATTGACAGACATGGAAAGGATGGTGTAAGTATAGCTTTCATCCACGTACTGGATTTGCAGCTTCAGAGTGCTGTAATCTGTGGCCGGAGAGGCCGCCACCGGCGGCGTGGACTCCGTGGTCTCCGGCTCTTCGGAAGGCTCCGGACTCTCAGAAGGCTCTGGGCTTTCAGAAGGCTCCGG
>CAZVVH010000007.1:1184-25447 GCA_964630475.1 uncultured Oscillospiraceae bacterium
GAAGGCTCCGGACTCTCAGAAGGCTCTGGGCTTTCAGAAGGCTCCGGGCTTTCAGAGGGTTCCGGATCTTCGGTCTCCACCGGCTTATCCGGAACATCTGAGGTTCCCGCAGGCATCCGCAAAATCACATAGGCGTCATTCTTACCCTGGGACAGCTGAGCCAGGGTATCCTCATCAAAGGCGCCGCCGTTGAACGTTTCCACCGCTGCCCAAGAGAACACATAGGGATCCGCCTGGGTGCCGGCGCCGCTGACCGGCTTCAGGGTGTAGGTCACTGTGGGCTTAGAAGCGGTAGTCGAACCGGTACTCACAGTATGGTACTGTCTGCTGCCGGGAATGGCGACGCCTGCCCGGTAGGTCTTGATGGTGGCAAGCTCTTTCTGGGCCTCCTCCAGCTGCATCTTCTGCTGCTGGACTGCAAGCTCCGCCCGGTCAATATCCAACTGGGTTAAGGTGCTGTCATAGGAGAACAGAGGATCTCCCTTGTGAACCTCCTGTCCTTGGGTGACATAGATCTCAGCCAGATTTTGGGTTTCAGACAGATAAACGGTCTGCAGATCCTTGGCGGTAATCATACCGTCGGACTCCGTCTGGTCCCCCCAATAGTCCGTCATGGCAATATCACCCATGGAGAACACGTTCACGGGGGTCTTATGGATACTCTGATAGAGGGCAAATCCACCGCCTGCTCCGGCAATCACAACGGCAAGCACCACAATAACCGCGATGATGCGGCGGGACTTTTTCGTCTTTTTGGATCGTGCCTTGGGCCGGGGCGCCGCATTTACTTTCTTTTCGGTATTCTCGCTCACTGATCCTTCACCTCCCCGGTATATGCTTCCTCCTCGCCAGTGGTCAGAACACCGTCTCGGATATAGTAAATCTTATCTGCCTCCCTGGCAACATCCTCCGCATGGGTAATCATCAGAATGGTGATCCCCTCATCGTTGAGCTTGCGGAAGATTTCCATAACCTGCTGGCCAGAAGCGCTGTCCAATGCACCGGTAGGCTCGTCAGCCAACAGAATCTTCGGCCCGCCGGCAATGGCCCGGGCGATGGCAACCCTCTGGCGCTGGCCGCCGGAGAGCTGGTTGGGCTTGAATTGCATCCGGTCTGACAGGCCCACCTTTTCCAGCATGGCAGCAGCCCGTTCCCGACGTTCCTTCTTGCGCATCCCCCGATAGAGCAAGGGCAACGCCACATTGTCCAAGGCGGTCAGCCCGCTGAGCAGCTCCGCATTCTGAAAAACGAAGCCCAAAGTACGGTTGCGCAGCTCAGCCAGTTTCTTTTCGGGAAGGCCATTGATCTTTTGCTCGCAGAGGGTCAGCTCCCCTGAGGTGGCTGTATCCAGACAGCCAATCAGGTTCATCAGCGTGGTCTTGCCGGAACCGGAAGGCCCCATAATAGCAATATAATCGCCATTTTCCATGTGAAAGGAGATGTTTTTCAGGACGGGAACCGGGGTCTTTCCGATGTAGTAGTCCTTGCACAGGTCTTTACATTCCAGAATCATTGCGGTACCCCCTTATTCAGCCTCAATCGGATTGCCGTCCTCGTCATACATACCTTCGACAATGTGGTCAACGCCTTCCTCATCAATATAGTGCTGAACACCCTCCTCGTCGATATAGTATTCATCCATTCCGCCATATTCCACCTCATCTTCCAGTGACAGATCAGTGGGGGTCTCTTCAAAATAGGTGTTGTCATACTTCACCACCGCCTGCCCCTCGGAAAACTCCTCCTCGGGGAACGCGATATAGTCCTCGCCGGTCAGGCCGCTGAGGATCTCGTAGGTATCCATATCCGCATCGTATTCACCCAGCTCCAAAGGCAGCTTCGCCAGCTTATCGTTGGCATCCGCGCCCCAGACATAGGCGCTGCCGTCCTCCTCATAGGCGATATAGTAGGAGGGCAGCCACAGGCCTTCTCCGCTGCCGCCCAGATTTGGCTCGATGTAGACATGCTGGCCCATTATCAGCCCTTCACTGTCAACCAGCTCCACATAGAAGTTATACTTGGAGGCGGATTCCCCGGTGTCTGCACCGTAATAATAGCTGTCGCTGTTCTCCTCCTGGGCGGTGCTGCTGGTGTTAAGCTCAGAAATCACGCCGTACCAGACATCATCGCTGATCCGGGAGCGGACCACCACCTCTTCGCTGGTGCTCAGATCCCAAACATTCAGCTCGTTGGCAGTGCCCTTAACGCGATAGGTATCCGTCTCCTGGATGGTGATGTAGGCGGTGGAATCCTCCTCATTAATGGACTGCACCACGCCGTCCAGCTCCGCCTTCACATCTGTATCTGTTAGGGAGGCCTTGAGCTTGTCCAACTCCGCCTGCTTCACCTTCAGGTTATACTCAGCCTCGGCCTGATCCTTCTGTGTGGTCTGGATTTGCAGGGTATAGGACAGCTGCTCACTGCTGGAAGCGGCCTTCTTGTCCTTTTCCAGCTGGGTGATCTGGCTCTTATAATTGGTGATGCTGTTTTTCAGCTGATCAATCTCCAGCTGGGCCGATTCCACCGAAAGCTCCAAGGCGTCCACATCATAGGAGAACAGCACGTCGCCCACCTTCACATAGTCGCCCACCTCCACAAGACATTCCGCAATGGTCTTGCTGTTATCCCGGGTCACCTTCTGAACGTTCTTGGATTCCACGATGCCGGTATAGGCGTTGACGCCGGACACATCAAGCCCCAGAAGCATGCTGACCGACTGGACAGAGACCGCATTTTCCTCAGAGCCGCCGCAGGCCGTCAGGCTGAAGGCACACGCCGCAGCCAGCGCCAGCGCAGCGGGACGCAGCGAACCTCTTCCGCCGGAACCATGTTTCATGTTCATAAAATACCTCCCTCTTGCGGAGCATAACCCTCCGCAATTGACTTTCGCTTATTCAGGCAAAGTCTTGCCGTTTTTTACGATATGATTATAACACTGTTTCTCCGAATAAGTTTGCAAAATTTATACTTTTTTTCTTAATTTTTTCTTAATGTGTGGATCCGCTCTTCCGGCCGGTCAGATTTAACCCTTTTTGCGGGAGAGTTTCCCTATTTTTCGCAATTCATCATTGCTCCCACGGAGGAAATGCTTTAAAATAGACCTTACACTAGTTCTTATGAAAAAGGTTGAAAAGCTTTTTATAGCACCGCAAGTGCGTTAAGAGCGGTTCCTTCTTCATAAAACTGAACGGTTTTATGAAGAAGCAGTATTAGAATTTACAAAACGGAGGTATATCATGGAACTGCGTAATTTTGGCTTCGGCTGTATGCGCCTGCCCAAAAAAGGCGATCAGGTGGACTACGAAGAATTTACCCGTATGGTGGACCGGTTTATGGCCGAGGGCTTTACTTATTTTGACACAGCCCACGTCTATCTTGGGGGTCAGAGCGAAACCGCCCTGCGGGACTGTCTGGTGAAACGTTATCCCAGAGAGGCCTTTCAGTTGACCAACAAGCTGTCCGGAAGCTGTTGGAAAAAAGAAGCGGACATTCTCCCCTTCTTTCAGTCCCAGCTGGAGGCCTGCGGCGTCACCTATTTTGACTACTACCTGATGCATGCCCAGAATGCGGAATCCGACAAGCGTTACACTGCGGAGCACGCCTATCAGGTGTGCAGCCGCCTGAAGGCCCAGGGCAAAATCCGTCACTTGGGCATCTCCTTCCACGACAAGGCCCAGGTCCTGGATCATATTCTCTCCTCCCATCCGGAGATCGAGGTGGTGCAGATTCAGTTCAACTATGTGGATTACGAAGATGCCACGGTGCAGAGCCGTCTGTGCTATGAGGTCTGCCGTAAGCACAGCAAGCCGGTGCTCGTCATGGAGCCGGTAAAGGGGGGAAGCCTCATCAACCTGCCTGCCGATGCCCAGACGGTGTTGGACAGTCTCCACGGGGGCAGCAACGCCAGCTATGCCATCCGCTTTGCCGCCAGCTTTGAGGGTGTGATGATGGTGCTCTCCGGCATGAGCGATCTTACTCAGATGGAGGACAACCTGAGCTTTATGAAGGAGTTCAAGCCCCTGACCGCTCAGGAGTTAGACGCCATCGCCCAGGTGCGCCGCATCTTCTGGGAACAGGACCTGATCCCCTGCACCGCCTGCCATTACTGCACCGATGGCTGCCCCAGGCAGATCCCTATTCCCGAGCTGTTCGCCTGCCTGAATTCGGTGAAGCAGCATCGCTCCTATGAGCTGCCTAAAACGGGAGGCAAAGCCTCTTCCTGCGTCAAATGCGGCAAGTGTGAGGAGATCTGTCCCCAGCATCTGCGGGTTCGCCGCCTGCTGAACACTGTGGCCGCCCAGTTTGAGGGATAAGGGCCATGATGCGCTTCGCCAACCTCCGCTGTCTCTCCGGCAACGCCCTGAAGCTGCTGGCGCTGATCACCATGACCATCGACCATGTGGGCCTGGAGCTGCTGGATAACCTCCTCCCCTTCCGCGTCATTGGGCGGCTGGCTTTCCCCCTTTTTGCCTATATGATCGCGGAAGGATGCCGCTACACCCACAGCAGGAAAAAATACTTCCTGGGCATCTTCCTGCTGGGGCTGCTCTGTCAGGCGGCCTACTTTATCGCGGAGGGCAGCATCTATCAGGGCATCCTGATTACATTCAGTATGTCAATCCTGATTATTTATTCTCTCCAATGGGCCTTTACAAAAAATAGATTTGCCATACTTCTCCCCATTGCAGAACTGGTTCTTGCGGCTGTGATCTGTATCCTCCTGCCCAAGCTGTTGCCCGGCACGGATTTCGCTGTGGACTACGGCTTCTGGGGCGTCCTGCTGCCGGTGCTAATCTCCCTGTCTGACAAGGATTGGGGAAAGCTGGCGCTGACCGCCGCTGGGCTGGTGCCGGTAAGCCTCTATCTGGGCGGGGTGCAGTGGTTTTCCCTGTTTGCCCTGATCCCGCTGGCCCTGTACAGCGGCAAGCGGGGAAAGTACAAGCTGAAATACCTGTTTTACATCTACTATCCCTCCCATCTGGCGGCGATCTATCTGATTTCGCTGCTGCTGTGAATAAAAGAGAGGACCTCCGACGTGCTGCCGCATCGGAGGTCCTTTTCCGTTCATATAATTTTGTAGTGGGGCATTTCCTCCCCAAACATCCAGCATCGCAGGCAGTCGTCCAAGAACACCACCGCCAGGGACAGCCAGCACCAGAGAAGGGAGAATAGCGGGCAGATCTGTCCCATAAAATTCCCCGGCTGTCCGCTGTAGTCCCAGATGTTCAGCCCCAGATATACGTTTAGCAGCAGCCCAGCCAGAAATTCCGCCACTGTCACGATGAGTCCGCCCAAAATTCCTTGAAGCCACAGCGGTATTTCCTGGGAAATCCAATTATCCAGTCCACCGATGAGAATAAACAGACCACCGCCCAGCAGCGCCATGGTCCAATGGGTATATCCCCGGAAAAGCACCTCGATCAGTCCGTAGCACCAGCCGCCAAACAAATACAGCGTCAGCCCCTTGACGAGATGAAGCACCAGGTTCTTCCGTTCCATGCCCTTTTCCTCCGCCCTGTTTTCCCTAGTATATCCGAATACCGGAATTTCCATCACGCAAAACAGGTGGAAAAGGAAGGAAGCCATGGGAAGTTGCTTCAGCGATTGAAATTCAAAACCTTGGAAACCGGCATGGAGGTGCTGCTCCAGACACGCTCCGCCTGGGAAGCAAGGATCGTGCTCTCCTTGCCATTGAAGACGTACAGCCCACCGTCAGAGAGATAGAGAAGCTTGCCGCCCTCCAGCCGGATAAAATCCGTAACCCCTTGGCCGATGGTTTCCTGGGCGCCACTGGCCCGGATCAGCTTTAAGCTCGAACCGTAATAGTAGGAGAAGCTGTCGCTGTCCGTATAGGCCAGGATTGAGCCGTCCTCATAGATGGTCAGGTCGGAAAACGCAACCTCAGTGGCCAGGCAGGTGGAAGTTCCCTCCTGCCAGCGGTACAGGTCGCCCTCGCCGTTATGATACAGATTGGCTCCGTAATAGACACAGCCCTGGGCCGTATCCACATCCAGCAGCGCCGCGTTGTCCGAAAGGATGCTGAACGCTCCCACCGCACCTTCGCTCACCGGGGCCACGGCCAGCGCACCGCTGCTCTCGCTGAGGAACAGGTCACTGCCCAGCAGGAACAGCTCCGCATAGCCGGCATTCCAGGCGGCATAGAAGCAGTCCGCCGCCTGGGCGGAGAGCTTCACCGGTGCAGTCTGTCCCCCGCCGACGCAGAAATTCTCTTTGCTCAGATCCAAATAGAACCCATCATAGACATCCCCGGGGGATGCCAGCTCCTCCAGCTTCACAGGCGTGACTCCCTCCGGCGTGTTGTACAGGAGCACATTGCCTAAGCTAGTCTCCCCAAGCACCTGATCGCAGATCAGCGTGGAAGCACCGTCCTGGAACAGATACAGGGAATACAGCGGAATATCATATTCCCCGGACTGCAGCTTCTCCCGCAGCTCAATGCGGTCCACCGCACTGTGATAAGCCTCCACCGCCTGATTGAAGGCGTCATAGTCATAGGTGTGGTCCGCCACGTCATAGGCAAAGCAGAATTCTAACCATTCGCCGTCATAATGCTGGCCGTAGGTCTCAGCCATGGCCTGCAGGGCTTCTGCAATCTCGTTGGTCACCACAATATAGCCATCCTCATTGGCCTGGGGACCGTAAGTATCCACAAAGCTCTGAATGGCAGGATCGCTGGCATAACTGGAAGCGGCACTGGCCATGGAGGTGTGCCAGAACGCCAGGGTCTTGGTGCAGGAGGTGTAGATCTCACTGTATTTGCTCAGGTCACTGTTGTGGGACAGCTGTTGGTAGGCGTATTCCTCTATGGCATAGTCCTCCAGGTCAGGCTCAGCCATTCCCGCCTCCTGACTGGCAAGGCTGTCCACCACATAGTCGTAGGGGCTGACAGCGGCTCCTTCGTTTGCCACATAATAGAAGCCATCGCCGGTCATCAGGGAGAGATAAGCCTGGCCCAGATCCAAGGGGGCGTGATCTATGCTGACCACCGCCAGATAGTTGTTCCACTCCTCGTCCTGATTCATCACCAGGATCTCGCCCAGCCCATCATAGACGGAAATATAGCTGTAATTCCGGGCCAGCAGCTGGGCCGCTCCTGGCTCATAGAGGGCGGCGCAGTAGAGGGCATTGCCGCTGTTATCCTGGCTCTCATAGGCCAGACGGCCGCCCTCATTGTCCTCATCCACATAGAAGGCGGTGACGTTTCGGGCCACCTGGGCAACCCCGGTATCCCCGTATTCATAGAGGATCCCCTCAGAATTCAGGTAGATTGCCCTGCCGTCGTTCAAAATTTGGCACTGGTTCAGGCACACATTCGTGGCGATGACCTGCATATACTGGTCATTTTTGGAGGAATGGCCCTTTAGCTGGGCATATTCCGCCCGGCACAGAGTGCCGGTTTCGCTGTAAGAATCCACCTGAGTGAAGTAATAGACATACTTCCCATCCTCCGTAAAGGTAACCAGCTTGTCATTAGAGGAAGCATATACGCCGCCGCCCAATTCTGTGGGATTCTCCCCCTTCAGATTGTTCACCAGTTCATAGCTGCCCTCTGACAGGTACAGGCAGGCCGCTCCCTCGCCAGCGGGACCGCTCTTCAGATAGACAGCCACACATATTGCCCCTCCCAAAGCCAGGGCCAACACCAGGCTCAGCACGATCAGCCGGATCAGCTTCCAGCGTCCGCTCTCCTGGTGCTGTTTTTTCTTCTGCTTTTCCCGCTTCTTCTTTTTCTTCGGAGCCTCATAATAGGGAAGCTCCTCCCGCTGGTGAAAGATAAGGGTGTCCTCCCCGCCTTGGGGCGGCTGGGACGGCTGCTTATGGGGCCGCAGATCCAGGCCGCAGGCCGTACAAAAGTTGCTGTGATCCGGATTATTTGCGCCGCATCTGGGACAATTCACGGTGATTCCTCCATTTTCATTTCCAATGATCCGTCAGAGGAGTATCTGCGGACAGGGATTGGTACTCTCAGTTTATAAAAGGATTTCTCTCCTGTCAAGGGAAGAACGGGGGATTTTGAAACAGTCTTACACCTGCTGCAGGGCGGCCCCGCTTCCCTGCCAGGCCACCTCCGGGGCAAAGAAGTTCAGCTTGCCGGGCAGAACCTGGACGGAGATCTCCCTGCTGTGGAACAGCTCGCCGTCCAGGTTCACCGGCTCCTCCTCCGGGGTGGAAATCTTCAGCTGTTCCGTGCGGAACCGCCGGATCAGGTGGGGATATTTGGCATACTCTCCCCTCTGGTAGGCGGAGATCACCCGGGCAACCGTCAGGCGGCTCACCTTCTTCACCACCAGAACATCCAGGATTCCATCCTGCAAATTGGCCTCCGGAATGGGATGATAGGAGCCGCCATACCATCCGCCGTTGCAGACGCAGACCAGGGTATGCTCTCCGTCTATCGGATCCTCCCCCTGGATCTCCACCCGGCAAGGCTTGGCCACCCCCCGAATCAAATTGACCACAACGCTGGCGTGGTAGGCCCTGGGGCCGGACAGCAGGGGGAACCGCCGGAAGGCGTTGATATCCGTGCCAATGCGGGCATCAAAGCCCACTGAGCACACGTTCACCGCGATCCGCCCGTTGACCTCCATCAGATCCAGCCGCTCCCGGCGGCTTTGTTTATAATTTTCCAGTTGGAAAAAGCCCTTGGGGTTGGGAAACTGCTTGATAAAATCGTTGCCCGAACCGCAGGGATAGCAGGTGACAGTCAGGTTTTCATAGCCCACCGCACCGGCCACCACCTCGTTCAGCGTTCCGTCTCCGCCACAGGCATAGACCAGAAGTTCCTGGCCGCTCTTTCCCGCCTCCTCGGCAAGCCGGCGGCCGTCTCCCGGCCCCTTGGAAACCACCAATTCAAATTCTTCCCGGCTCCAAAGTGCCTGCGCCGCCGCTCGAATCCTGGCAGTGTGGTCCTCCCTTCCCGCCGCTGGGTTGACAATAAACAGATGCTTCATGCTTCCTCTTTCCTTTCTCCGGCCGGCTGGCCGTTTCTCTTTCCCATGGGAAATAGGGCTTCCGCCCCTTTACTTTTTGAAAAAAAGTTATATAATCAAAACAGATGGATAACCTAACTGTAAACGGAGTGACCCCAATGAAAATCAAGTTAAATCCCGATGAGAATACCGTCAAACTCATCAAGGAGGGCCTGAAGCGCACCGGCGGCTACTGCCCCTGCCGTCTCCAGCGCACAGAAGAAAACAAGTGCATGTGCCAGGAATTCCGCCAGCAGATAGCCGACCCGGAATTTGAAGGCTTTTGCCACTGTATGCTCTACTATAAAGAGCGCTGAACAGAAAGGAGACTACACAATGGCAATCGTAACAATCACCGAATCCAACTTCCAAACTGAGGTTTTGGACGCCACGCTCCCAGTCCTTTTGGACTTCTGGGCCTCCTGGTGCGGCCCCTGCCGCATGCTCTCTCCCGTGGTGGACAGAATCGCGGAGGAATATGAAGGCAAGGTCAAGGTGGGCAAGGTCAACGTGGATGAAGAAATGACCCTGGCCATGCGCTTCCAGGTGGGCAGCATCCCCACCCTTCTGGTGTTCAAAGACGGCAAGGTGGTAAATCAGTCCGTGGGCGTGATCCCCAAGGAGAAAATTGAGGCACTCATCAAGTGATGCTGTTCTTTTAAAACAAGCAGGAAAAGCCCGGAAAGCTGCGATGGCTTTCCGGGTTCTTTTTCACTCCGGCTTTTGATTTTCAATGCCACTGACAAAGATCTGACAAAGGGTGTCAATAAAATCCCGTTCTGGGACATCACAGTCGATTCCCTTCACCACATTGTATAAGATAATATGGGAGGTCAGGGCGCCCAGAAAAACGGTCACAGCGGTGTTCAAGTCCACATCCCGGCGCAGGACTCCGCTGCTCTGCAGCGGGGTCAGGAAGGAGAGCATATTGCTCCGGGCCACGGAGAAGGACTTCTCATAGTAGACAGAGCCAAACTCCGGAAACTTATTGGAGTCCCGCATGACGGAACCTAAAAAGGCGGTGCGGTCCTTGTCGCGGGAAAGCCCCATATAGCTGGTGGCGATGTTGCGCACCACCTGCTTCCAATCTCCGTTATTGATGCCCATCTCCTCCTTAGAAGGCGCGTTGGCGTGGGTATAGGCCTGGAGCACCTGGAAAAACAGGTCCTCCTTGCTGGAGCAATACTGGTACAGGGCAGCCTTGGAAAAGCCCATCTCCTCCGCAATATCATCCATGGTGGTGCCCTCAAAGCCATGGGCGCCGAAAAGGGCCAGGGCCACCTTGGTAATCTCCTCCTTGCGGCGGTCGTATTCCGGGCGCATCTGGGCAACCTCGGGAATATTCAGGGAGCTGAACAGCTGCTTTTTGCCTTCGAAGTATAAGTAAATTGTAGAGGGAGAAATATGTGCCTCCCGGGCGATATCAATAATCTTGGTTTCCGCATAGCCCTTCCGCAAAAAGACGGCGGTGGCCGCAGATTCGATCCGAGCCTTCAATTCTGCTTTTCTGCGCTCATTTGTCATAACCCTTTGGTCTCCTTTGATTTTCATATTGTTATTAAATCACAGCTCCCCCTAGTTTGTCAATCTGATTTCTGGTAAATTTAGCTAACATTCTTGAAATATCCTTCCAGGAGTGCTATGATAGCCTTATTAGGGACTCAGACAGGAGGTTTTATCATGGAAAACGCAATCGAAACCTTACAAAAATGGATTGACACAAGCCGGAGAATCGTATTCTTCGGCGGGGCCGGCGTCTCCACCGAGAGCAACATTCCCGACTTCCGCAGCGTAGACGGTCTTTACAACCAAAAATATGACGATCCTCCGGAGACGATTCTCAGCCACACCTATTTCATGCACAAGACAGTGGATTTCTTCCGATTCTATCGGGATAAAATGCTCTATCTGGATGCGGAGCCAAACGCCGCCCACCATAAGCTGGCCGAGCTGGAGCGGGCAGGCAAGCTGACGGCGGTGGTCACCCAGAACATCGACGGCCTCCATCAGAAGGCGGGCAGCAAGGTGGTCTATGAGCTTCACGGCTCTGTTCTGCGGAACTACTGCATGCGCTGCCATAAATCCTTCCCCGTTGAGGCGGTGAAGGACAGCGACGGCATCCCCCGCTGCCAGTGCGGCGGCTTGATTAAGCCGGATGTGGTGCTCTATGAGGAAGCGCTAAACGATGAGGTAGTCTCAGGCGCCATCCATCACATCAGGCAGGCGGACATGCTCATCGTAGGCGGCACCAGCTTGGCCGTCTATCCTGCGGCCAGCCTGATCAACTACTACCGGGGAAGCAAGCTGGTTCTGATTAACCTGCAGCCCACCCCCTATGACAGTCAGGCGGACCTGATGATCTCCGGTAAAATCGGCCAGGTATTCTCCCAGATCAAAGTCAGATAAACAGAGAAGGAACGGATTTTCCCCAGAGAAATCTGTTCCTTAGCGTTATAGGATCACAATGGTGATCCCGTTGTTATAGCGCTCCAAATCCTGGTCCCGCCGCAGGGCCAGGCAGAGGTCAAAGCCCTTCCGGGTCTCCTCCTCAAAGATGGAAAACTTTTCTCCGGGGATCACAGCCCGGAGCTGACCGGCTGCCCACTGCTTATCCAGCTCCCGCCGTGCAGCGGTGCGGATTTTCCCTCCCGCGCCCGAGGAGCCGTAGCCGTGAATCAGCTTCACTGCTCCATAACCCATGCGGCGGCTGGTGGTCAGGGCAACGGCCATCTGCTGCAGAGCCACCTGGACGGTGGGCTTTCCCAGCTCCAAATTGACCACTCTCAGTCCCTTTTCCATCTTACCGCTCCCCCTTCAGCCTGAGCCATTCCCGGAAAATGATCAGACCGTCAGCAGTGCCTTCAGGGTTGAAGGCGGGATCCACCATCCGCTCCGGGTGCCACTGGACGCCCCAGACCGGCCTTCCTTCCAGATAAGCCCCTTCCAGAACTCCGTCCTCCGACCACTGACAGGGGATCAGCCCCTGTCCCAGTTGATCCACGGCCTGATGGTGATAGGAGTTCACCATCGGCTCCGGGCCATAGAGCCGGGCGAGGAAGCTGCCCGGGGTGGTTTTTGTCCCGTGGTACTTCGTCTCCTTCACCGTGCGGTGGATTTCCCGCTGTTCATCGGGCAAATCCTGGATCAGGGTTCCTCCCAAAACGGTGTTCAGCAGCTGGATTCCCCGGCAAATGCCCAGAATGGGCTTTCCTGCCGCCAAAAAGCGCCGGGCAACGGCCAGCTCGGCCAAATCCCGGGCCTCATCCATATAGGTGGAGACCCCCAGATCCTCCTGGTGGAAATACTTGGGCAGAATATCCCCGCCTCCGGTCAGAATCAGACCGTCGTACTTCTCACAGCCCTCCACCCTTGGGCAGCAGACCGCCGTTGGCTCAGCGCCGCACAGTTCCATTGCCTTGCAGTACAGCGGCGCGCCGTCCTTTGAGGTGGAAATCAGAATCTTCAATACAACCGGCTCCCTTCGGACTGTTTTTATCAGTATATGACCTGCCGGAAAAAAATGCAAGGCAAATCCTCTTATTGATTTTATGCTTCCCTTCCCTTATAATGGGCAGCAGAAAAGGGAAAAGAGGGATGCACAATGGCATTTTTTGAAAAGGACTGGTTTATGCGCCAATTGAAGCTTTGCGTGGATATGGCCGCCTCCATGATTCTGGGTAAGGAGTTCTCCCCCTATCAGCTCAGCAATCAGGAGCCGATGTCTCCTGCCGACCAGCTGCACGTTCAGATTTTAACCCTGCTGAACCAGGGAGATATCAACGGCGCAGAGGATGCACTCTTCGACGCAGTTGAACCAGAGGACATGGACATCTACTATGTAGGCCTGGACTTTTATGACCGCCTGAACCAGCTGACTGACCGGGAGCTGACCCAGCTGGACTTCTCCCGGGAGGAAATTCGGGAGGGTCTGACCGATCTCTCCGCCGAATACGGCTGTGACGGCCTGTTTGACCAATTGAAGCTGAGCTGGTCCGAGGAATGAACAGGCCACGCTTTCGGAGGGCATATGTGGAGATCACCAACCTGTGCAACTTGCACTGCTCCTTCTGCCCGGGAACGGTGCGGCCTCCCCGCCGATTATCGGCGGAGGAGTTCCGGATTTTAGCCGTCAAGCTTCATCCCTTTACAGATTATCTCTACCTCCACCTGATGGGAGAACCCCTCTCCCACCCCGAGCTGGCGGAGATTTTAGACATTGGCGCCCAGTTGGGCTTTCATCTGGTCATCACCACCAACGGTACCCTATTGGACTGCCGGGAGGAGCTACTGCTTCGCTGCCCGGCGTTGGAAAAGATCAGTGTCTCCCTTCACTCCTTTGAGGCCAACGCTGGGGTGGATTTGGAGGGCTATCTGTCCGCCTGCCTGGACTTTGCAGCCAAAGCCGGCCAAGCTGGGAAAAAGTGCGCCCTGCGCCTGTGGAACCTGGACGGCCAGGCCACGATGGGCGAAAATCAGCTCAATGCCCGGATCTTAATCGCCCTGGAACAGCGGTTCCCCAAGCCCTGGAAGGCGGGCCGCCAGGGCACCACCTTGGCGCCCAATGTATTCCTGGAATGGGGCGAAAAATTCGAATGGCCTGACCTGACGGTGGAAGGCTCTGACCAGCCCCTGTTCTGCCGGGGACTGCGGGATCAGGTGGGTGTTCTGGCGGATGGGACGGTGGTACCCTGTTGTCTGGATCACAACGGAGACATCCCTCTGGGAAATCTGTTCGGGCAAAGCATGGGAGAGATTCTGGAAACAGAGCGGGCCAAAGCCATCTACAACGGCTTCTCCGTCCGGAGGGCGGTAGAGCCTCTGTGCCGCACCTGCGGCTACGCCAGACGGTTTTGATCCTCTGTTAAAACGCACAAATGGCCTGGTTCTTTTCCCCGTTTTTTACAATGCAATTTTCCTGCAATCTGATATGATATTACCATTCTGTGAAAAAAGAAATGGAGGAGAAATGGATATGAAAAAATATCTGAGAGACTTTTTATACGCGATCCTGGCAGGCTTTTGCATCGGCCTGGGTGGAACTGTTTTTCTGCGGCTGAAGGACGCGTTCACCGGCGGCAACGTGGTGGGTGCGCTGCTCTTCACCATCGGCCTGTTCACCATCTGCACCCGGGGCTATAACCTGTTCACCGGCAAGGCCTGCTACATCTTTGACAACAAGCCGGACTATCTGATTTTCCTGGTGGTCGTCTGGCTGGGCAACCTGGTGGGCTGTATGCTGCTGGCCGGTCTGGAGCATCTGACCGCCCTCTGCGGCCCGGAGTCCGGCATCAATGTCACCGCCCAGGCCCTGGTTTCCGCCAAGCTGGGCACCTCCTATCTGTCCTTGTTTGTTCTGGGCTTCGTCTGCAACGTGTTTATTTACATCGCGGTCAACGGCTTTGCTAAGAATCCCCATGAGCTGGGCAAGTATCTGAGCCTGTTCCTGGGCGTGTCTGTCTTTATCCTGGCAGGCACCGAGCACAGCATCGCGGATATGTATTACTGGTGCGTCTCCGGCATCTTCTACTCCCAGTTCGGCCGCTCTCTGCTCTGCCTGATCATCATCTCCCTGGGCAATGTCTGCGGCGGCGTATTCTTCCCCCTGGTGGAGAAAGCCTACAAGAAGCTGTCTCAAGGTGAGCTGGTCACGAAGTAAGAAGTAAATCATCCCTGCAAAAATCCCTTCTGCTATATTGGCAGAAGGGATTTTTGCGCTTGTCGAAAAACTCGACAAGCGCCCTCGAAGAAGCAACGAATCCAAGGCACATGCCCTTGGATTCATTAGCATTTCACCTGTTTCCGTTTCTATTACTGCTCCGGCCGCCGCAGAAGGATTCTGGCGTCTCCCACTCTGCGGCAATAGCCTTGGCGGTCCCAATGCTCCAGAAACAGCTGGGCATACTTCCGGGAGATGCCGGCAGCGGTGCGAAACTCTGCCAGCGTCACCTGATCCTGCTTCTCAAACAGGGCGCAGAAAATCTCAAGGGCCTGCCAGTAGGCCTCAAAATGCACCGCATAGCGGGGCGTCAGGGAGATCAGCATGCCATTGAGCCGCATATTGGTCAGGGTCTGGGGATAAATCGGGCCTCTGGCCTGGAACTTGGCGTCCACATCCGCCTGGTTTGGCGCTTGGAACCAGGCATCACGATAATAATGGAGCAGCTTGCGCTGCATAATTTTATGCTGATCGGTGAAAACAGGAACAAAACCCGCCAGGGAAGCATACCCCTTCTCCCGCTTCATCCGGCCCTGGCTGACATACCAGGCAAGGATCTGATCCACCGGAGCCTCCGTTTCCGGGAAGCCCCTGCTGCGCAGCTCCGCGACCCGCATGCCGGGCTGTAACGGATAAGTTTGATGATAATCGGACAAAAGCTTCTCCAACTGGCTCCAGCGGCCCTCCAGGCAGCTTCGGGCAAGCAGGTTTCCCGGCAGCAGCTCCACCACGGTCTCCTGCCCACTGAGGACCTCCACAGCGGCGGAAATCCGTTCCGGCGTTTCGTTGTTGATCCGGCGCAAAATCGCGGCAGACTGGGGCACAAGGTCGCCGTCCTCAATGCGTTGCAGCAGAGAAACCGGCAGCTCCGGGCTGTCCAGCTTTTTCAGCCGTTCCAGCACCTCGGGGTGGTTTCTTCTTCTCCTCCTGGAGCTGCCATCCAAAATTACGCCGCCGCCAATGGTCAGCACCGGAGAGAAAAACCGAAGAACAAACCGGTCACCGTTGCGGACTGCCAGCGGGGAGGCCAGCTTGAGCTGGGCATAGGCGCTCTGGCCTGCGGTCAGCTTATCCGAATTCAGCAACCGCACCTGGCACACCACCTCGCTGGTGCCGTGAAACAGATGAAGCCGGGAGGAATTTTTGATCTGGTAAGGGCAGTCCTCTATGATTTGCAGGCGCACATCCAGCCACTCTCCCACCAGCATGGAATCCGGCTCGGCAATGGTGTCTCCCCGGTTCAAGCTGCCTTTGGAAAAGCCAGTCAAGCTGACAGCAGTACGCATTCCTGCCAGAGATTCCTGCTGGTCTACCTGATGGTTTTGCAGGGAGCGAACCGCTGCGGATGCCCCACCGGGATAGACGGTAATCAAATCTCCCACCTGAAGCCGCCCTTCGGTCAGAGTGCCGGTGGCCACGCTGCCAAACCCCTCCACCTGGGTTACCCGATCCACGGGCAGGCGAACCGGACGGCCCTGACTGCGCTGAATGATGGCGGGAACCTGGGCCACGATGGCGGAGACCAGCTCCGGAATACCCTGGCCTGTGACCACAGAGACCGGAACCATCGGGGCCTCTTCCAGAAAGGTTCCCTCCATGGCAGCCCGGATCTGATTTTCCGTCCGATGGAGCTGCGCATCGTCCACCAGATCCGTTTTCGTCACCACCAGAATCCCCTGCTTGATATCCAACAGCCGGAGGATGTCCAGATGCTCCTTGGTCTGGGGCATGACCCCCTCATCTGCGGCAATGACCAGCAGCACCAGGTCAATCCCGGAGGCACCGGCCATCATGGTTTTCACAAACCGTTCATGTCCTGGCACATCTACGATGGAGGCTCTGGTGCCGTCAGGCAGGTTCAGCGGGGCAAAGCCCAGCTCAATGGTAATCCCCCTGGCCTTTTCCTCCGCCAGACGGTCACAGTCCACCCCAGTCAAAGCCTGGGTCAGCTTGGTCTTTCCATGGTCAATATGCCCGGCAGTCCCAATCACAATGCGTTTCACAGCTCTTCCTCCATCCCACGGAACGCCGCTACAATCCGCCCCTCATCCCCGCTTTGCAGGGTGCGAACAGCCAGGAGAAGCTTTCCATGGCTGATTCGGCTGATGATCGGGATTTCGCCGCTGCGGAGGAACTGCTCCATCCAGTTGGCGGAGCGGCGCTCTGAGGTCACAGCCACGGCCCAGCCCGGCAGCTGCACCTCCGGCAGGGAACCGCCGCCGGGTTCGTCCGCACAAGGCTCCGCTTCAAAGGCACAGCCGGGGCAGACAGCGGACAGCGTCTCCGCCAGGGCAAAGGCCCTTTCTTTTAACTCCCCCTCTGTACAGCACAGCATCCGAAGGACAGGAATCCGTTCCTTTGTCTGCGCCGAGTCGGTATACCAGCGCAGGACTCCCTCCAGCGCCGCCAGAGTCAGCTTATCAATGCGGAGCATCCGGGTCAACTGATTCCGTTTCATCTGCTCAATGTACCTTCTCTTTCCCAAAAGGATACCGGCCTGGGCGCCGCCCAGCAGCTTATCACCGGAAAAGCATAGCACATCGGCATAGCGGACCGCCCGCTGGACATAGATTCCCTCCGTCAGATTCAACTGCTCCGGGGGAAACAGAAAGCCTGCACCCAGGTCGTAGAGCAGCAAAGCTTCCCGCCCGTCGGCCAAGGGACGCAGCGCTTCCAAAGACACCTGTTCCGTAAAACCGGTGATTTTGAAATTGCTGCTGTGGACCTTCAGAATCACCTCTGCCCCCTGATCGGATAAGGCACGCTGATAGTCCTGCAGATGGGTCTTATTGGTGGTGCCGGTTTCCAAAAGTCTGGCTCCGCTCTGGTCCATGATTTCCGGAACCCGGAAGGAGCCGCCGATCTCCACCAGTTCCCCCCGGGAGATGACCACCTGCTTCCCCTTTGCCAACGTATTCAGCATCAGAAACACGGCGGCCGCATTGTTATTCACCACAAACGCGGCTTCCGCGCCGGTGAGCCTGCAAAGCAGCTCCTCAATATGGGCATAGCGGGTGCCACGCTTGCCCTGTTCCAGGTCAAATTCCAGGTTCGAGTAGCCTGCGGCCACCTCCGCCACATGGGCCGCAATTTCCCGGCCTAAAGGCGCTCTGCCCAGATTGGTGTGGAGTACCACACCTGTGGCATTGACCACCGGTTTCAGGCGAAAGCCCGACTTCCGGCGGATTTCTTCTGTCAGGAGCGCATCCAGCTCCGCTTCTCCCGGCATGGGGTTCCCAGCCCGGAGAGAATCGCGCAAATCATCCAGGGCCTCCCGGATTGCCTCCCGCACCAGGGCATGGGGCCGTCCATCCCCTTCCGCCACAACAGCCGGACGGGCCAGGAGCTTATCCATTTTGGGAATGCGCTTCAAAGCTTCAGATTCCATAAAGTGTCCTTCCTCTCTACACTTACGAAACTTACGAAAAAGCCGCCCGATTGCGGACGGCATATGGCGAGTGCAGGTAGGAATCGAACCCACCCGAGCTGTTGAAGGCTCATACCGGTTTTGAAGACCGGAGGGCACACCAGTTACCCTTCTGCACTCATATAGCTTTATTGTGAATCATTTTTGCGGCAAAGCCGCCCAAGGGGCCGGACTGCCGGATGGCAATCCGGTCCCTTGTATCGCTTATTGCTGGTTATTCAGGTGATCTCTCAGCCGCAGGAGGAACAGCCGCCGCAAAGCTTGGAATAGTCATCCCTGCTGGCAGTGAGACTTACCTCTTCGCCCTCCGCACAGCGGACAGGGGTTCGAAGCTGCTCTCTGTACTCCGCATCACGGGCCTTTGCGATCATAGCCTGGGTGATATAGTTGCCGTCCTCATCATAGGCTTCCTCATCGGGGATCTTTTCGATGCGGATCGCGCAGACCTTATACTCAGGCGCACGGGCGATGGAGTCCAGCGCATCGTTGGTCAGCCAGTTTGCGTTGCCGTCCAGGAAGTGGAAGGGCATCCAACATTCGCCCGGATTGGTCTTGTCAGATACGCAGGCCTCGGAGGAGATGGTGCCCCGGCGGGAGGTGACGCGCACCCGCTCGCCGTCCTTGATGCCCAGGGCCTCCGCATCCCGAGTGTTGATCTCGATATAGGAGTGACCAGAGATCTCCATCAGGCCAGGGGTCTTATCGGTCATCGCCATGGCGTTGTAGTGGTACAGATTACGGCCGGTCATCATCAGCAGCGGGTATTCCTCATCGGGCAGCTCCTGAGATGCCTTATACTCAGCCAAGTAGTAGGTGCCCTCGCCCCTGCTGAACTTGCCCACATGCATGATGGGGGTGCCGGGATGCTCCTTGCTGGTGCAGGGCCATTGCAGGCCCCGGCCGCCAACCTCTTCGCTGTCCAGACGGGCATGGGAAATGCCGCCGAAGGAGGGGGTCAGGGAGGCAATCTCATCCATGATCTCCGCCGCAGTCAGATGGGGCTGGGGATAGCCCATACGGTTCATAATATCAATGAAGATCTCGGTGTCCAGGCGCATATTGCCGGGAACGGTGATGGCCTTACGGACACGCTGGACGCGGCGCTCCGTATTGGAGAAGGTACCTTCCTTCTCGGCATAGGAGCGGCCGGGCAGGATCACGTCCGCCAGCTTGGCAGTCTCGGTCATAAACAGCTCGTCAACCACCAGGAAGTCCAGGCTCTGCAGGGCGTGCAGAACATGGTGGGTATCCGGGTCGGTACGCATGGGATCCTCGCCAAAGATGAAGAGGCCCTTGATCTTCCCTTCAATCATAGCGGGGAAGCATTCCGTCGCCTTGGTACCGGGGTTGGGATTTAAGGGAACGCCCCAAGCCTTCTCGAATTTCTCAACCACGGCGGGGTTGGCCACCTTCTGGTAGCCGGTAAAGTCAGTGGGCATTGCGCCCATGTCGCAGGCGCCCTGCACGTTGTTCTGTCCACGGATGGGGTTCACGCCGCAGCCGGGACGGCCCAGCTTGCCGCAAACCATGGCCAGGTTGGACAGGGACATAACGCCCTCTGTGCCGGTGGAGTGCTCGGTAACGCCCAGGCAGTAGAGGATCGGCGCGGCCTTTGCGGTGGCATAGAGCCGGGCGGCGGCGCGCAGGTCATCCGGGTCAACCCGGCAGATCTCCGCCACGTATTCAGGGGTGTACTTGGCAAGGAGCGCTTTCAGCTTCTCATATTGCTCCACATCGGTGCGGCTTTCAATGAATTCCCGGTTTTCCAAGCCTTCTTCAATGATAATGTGCATCAGGCCATTGGCAAATGCCACGTTGGTACCGGGACGGAGCTTCAAATGGACATCTGCCTTTTTAGACAGATCAATATCCCGGGGGTCCGCCACGATCAGCTTAGCGCCTCTCGCCACAGCGGCTCGGAGCTGCATACCGAGAACGGGATGTGCTTCTTCAGAATTGGAACCAACGATCATAATCACGTCGGATTCCTGGGTAATGTCTGCAATGGTGTTCGTCATCGCACCAGAGCCCAAAGTTGTCGCCAGACCGGAGACTGTTGGGGCGTGTCAGACACGGGCGCAGTTGTCGGTATTATTGGTACCGAAGCAGGTGCGCACCATCTTTTGAAGCATGTAGATATCTTCGTTGGCGGAACGGGAACAGGCAAAGCCGGCCAGTGCGTCTCCGCCGTATTCCTTCTTGATTGCGGTGAACTTCTCAGCCACCAAGTCCAGGGCCTCATCCCAGGTGGCCTTGCGGAACTTGCCGGTGGCCCGGTCCTTAATCAAGGGGTCGGTCAGGCGGTCGCCGGACTCCACAAACTTGTAGGAGCCAAAGCGGCCCTTGACGCAGAGCCTCTTGTGGTTGGAGGGGCCGTCAGCGCCCTCAACACCCACAATGTGGTTGTCCTTCACCAGCAGATCCATCTGGCAGCCTATGGCGCAGTGAGGACAGGTGGTGCGGACCCGCTGAATCTCCCAGTTTCGATAATCCTTTGCGTTTTTCTTGAAGAGGGCGCCGGTGGGACATGCCTCGGCACAATTGCCGCAGGACTCACAGTTGGTCTCCTTCCAGTCCTCTCCGAAGGGGGCATTGATCACGTTGAACATGCCGGTCTTGTTGACATGAATGGAGCTGCGGCCGGAAACCTTGGCACAGGTGCTGACACAGCGCTGGCAATGGATGCACAGCTCCGGACGATAGCCCAGGAAGGGATGGCTGGTCTTGGCAGGCGTCTCGATCTTATAGCGGCTGCCCTCATAGCTGCTATGGTAAACATCGTATTCATTGCACACCTTTTGCAGCTCGCAGACGCCGTTGGAGGCGCAGGAGAAGCAGTCCTGGTGGTGGTTGGACAGCAGCAGGTTCAGCGCGGCACGGCGGGCAGCAACAACCCGCTTGCTCATGGTGTGAACCACCATACCCTCCTTGGCCATGGTGTTGCAGGCGGTGGGCAGCTTTTCCATGCCCTCCACCTCCACCACGCACACCCGGCAGGAGCCAACGTTGTTGACGTGCTTTAAGTAGCACAGCGTGGGAATCCTAATACCGTTGTGTTCACAGGCGGAGTAAATGGTGTAACCTTCGGGAACCTGCAGCGGTCTTCCGTCGATTGTGATATTGATCACTCGTCACATCCTCCTTTCTCAAAGTAACAGTATATTTGGGATTTTAACCGGATCAGTATATCAGAAATATGTCAAACCAGCTTTAGCGCCGGGCACAATCGGGCCGCTGCCTTTTCATCATGAACCATGAAATCATGATGGTCAGTACAGTCATTCAGCGGAAAGGACATGGAACTATTTCTGTTTATTTTATTATAGCAAGGATCCCATCCTGTTTGCAAGTTCAATTTAAAAAGAGCGGACAGGATATCCCTTTAGAAATCGCCATCTCTTCCCCATTCTGTCCGGAGGCAGCGGCACCCGCCGGAGGGAGGCTTTTTCTTTCGGCGAGTGCCTTATCATCTATGCGCTATTCTTTGATCCTTATCCAGGAAACGATTCCTGTAATCCTGCCTGCGTATAGCTTGAAATCGCCATTCTTGTGGCAGCAACGCCCACCTCTTCGCCGACTGCACAGCGGACAGGGGTTTGAAGCTGCTCTCTGTAGGCCGCATTGCGGGCCTTTGCAACCATGGCCTGGGTGATATAGTTGCCGTCCTCATCATAGGCTTCCTCGTCGGGGATCTTTTCAATGCGAACCGCACAGACCTTATACTCAGGCGCACGGGAAATGGTGTCCAGCGCGTCAATGGTCAGCCAGTTTGCGTTGCCGTCCAGGAAGTGGAAGGGCATCCAGCATTCGCCGGGGCTGGTCTTGTCAGAGACATGGGCTTCAGAGGAGATGGTTCCCCGGCGGGAGGTGACGCGCACCCGCTCGCCGTCCTTGATGCCCAGGGCCTCCGCATCCCAGCTGTTGATCTCGATATAGGAGTAACCGCAGATTTCCATCAGGCCAGGGGTCTTATCGGTCATTGCCATGGCGTTATAGTGGTACAGAACACGGCCAGTCATCATCAGGATCGGATATTCCAGATCCGGCAGCTCCTGGGAAGGCACGTACTCAGCCAAGGAATAGGTGCCCAGGCCGCGGCTGAACTTGCCCACATGCATGATGGGGGTACCGGGATGCTCCTTGCTGGTGCAGGGCCACTGCAGGCCCTGGCCGCCAACCTCCTCGCTGTCCAGGCGGGCGTGGGAAATGCCGCCGAAGGAGGGGGTCAGGGAGGCAATCTCATCCATGATCTCCGCCGCAGTCAGATGGGGCTGGGGATAGCCCATACGGTTCATAATATCAATGAAGATCTCGGTGTCCAGGCGCATATTGCCGGGAACGGTGATGGCTGTACGGATACGCTGAACACGGCGCTCCGTATTGGAGAAGGTACCTTCCTTCTCGGCATAGGAACGGCCAGGCAGGACCACGTCCGCCAGCTTGGCGGTTTCAGTCAAAAACAGATCATCCACCACCAGGAAGTCCAGCTTGCTCAGGGCGCGCAGAACATGGTTTGTATCAGGATCGGTACGCACGGGGTCCTCGCCAAAGATGAAGAGGCCCTTCAGCTTCCCCTCAAGCATGGCGTGGAAGCATTCTGTGGACTTCAGTCCGGGAGTGTGGCTCAGCTGAACCCCCCAGGCTTTCTCGAATTTCTCCACGGCGGCGGGGTTGGCTACCTTCTGATAGCCGGTGAAGTCGGTGGGGAGCGCGCCCATGTCGCAGGCGCCCTGCACGTTGTTCTGTCCACGGATGGGGTTCACGCCGCAGCCGGGACGGCCCAGCTTGCCGCAAACCATGGCCAGGTTGGACAGGGACATAACGCCCTCTGTGCCGGTGGAGTGCTCGGTAACGCCCAGGCAGTAGATGATAGGCGCTTTCTTTGCAGTGGCATAGAGCCGGGCGGCGGCCCGAAGATCGTCCGGATCCACGTGGCAGATCTCTCCCACGTACTCGGGGGTATACTTGGCCACCATTTCCTTCAGCTTCTCATACTTATCCAGCTCAGTGCGGCTCTGAATGAACTCCTTGTCCTCCAGCCCCTCTTCCAGGATGATGTGGATCAGGCCGTTGGAATAGGCCACGTTGGTACCGGGGCGGAGCTTCAAATGGACATCCGCCTTCTCAGACAGGTCAATGCTCCGGGGATCCGCCACGATGAGCTTAGCCCCTCTCGCCACGGCAGCGCGGATCTGCATGCCCAGGACGGGATGTGCTTCCTCGGGATTGGATCCCACCAGCATGATCACGTCGGGTTCCTGGGTAATGTCCGCAATGGTGTTGGTCATAGCGCCGGAGCCTAACGTTGTGGCCAAACCGGCAACGGTGGGCGCGTGACAGACACGGGCGCAGTTGTCGGTATTATTGGTACCGAAGCAGGTGCGCACCATCTTTTGAAGCATGTAGATATCTTCGTTGGCGGAACGGGAACAGGCAAAGCCGGCCAGTGCGTCTCCGCCGTACTCCTTCTTGAGGGCGGTGAACTTCTCAGCCACCAAGTCCAGGGCCTCATCCCAAGTGGCCTTGCGGAACTTGCCGGTGGCCCGGTCCTTAATCAGGGGGTCGGTCAGGCGGTCGCCGGATTCCACAAATTTATAAGAACCAAAGCGGCCTTTGACGCAGAGCCTCTTGTGGTTAGAGGGGCCGTCAGCGCCCTCAACGCCCACAATGTGGTTATTTCTCACCAGCAGGTTCATCTGGCAGCCAACGCCGCAGTGAGGACAGGTGGTGCGGACCCGCTGAATTTCCCAGCTGCGGTAATCTCTGGCGTTCTTCTTAAAGAGGGCGCCGGTGGGACATGCCTCGGCACAGTTGCCACAGGACTCACAGTTGGTCTCCTTCCAGTCCTCTCCGAAGGGGGCATTGATCACGTTGAACATGCCGGTCTTGTTGACATGAATGGAGCTGCGGCCGGAAACCTTGGCACAGGTGCTGACACAGCGCTGGCAATGGATGCACAGCTCCGGACGATAGCCCAGGAAGGGATGGCTGGTCTTGGCAGGCGTCTCGATCTTATAGCGGCTGCCCTCATAGCTGCTATGGTAAACATCGTATTCATTGCACACCTTTTGCAGCTCGCAGACGCCGTTGGAGGCGCAGGAGAAGCAGTCCTGGTGGTGGTTGGACAGCA
>CAZVVH010000008.1:0-20539 GCA_964630475.1 uncultured Oscillospiraceae bacterium
TAACCCAGTACAGGGCCGCTTTAAGGACTATATCTCCACCCCCAAGCCCAACGGCTACCAGTCCCTGCACACCACCGTCATTGGCCGGGAGGGCATCCCCTTTGAGGTTCAGATCCGCACCAAGGAAATGCATGAGACTGCGGAATACGGCATCGCCGCCCACTGGAAATACAAGCAGGGCATGACAGGCAGCGGCGAAACCGGCTCCGAAAAGACCTTTGAATGGGTGCGCAAGCTGCTGGAAAGCCAGGCGGACACTGACGCTGAGGAATTTGTCCGGACCATGAAGGTGGACCTGTTCGCGGATGAGGTATTTGTGTTTACCCCCAACGGCGACGTTATCAGCCTGCCCGCCGGCGCCACCCCCATTGACTTTGCCTATGCCATTCATTCCGCCGTGGGCAATCATATGACCGGAGCCAAGGTGAACGGCCGCATTGTCACCTTTGATTCCACCCTGCGCAACGGCGATATTGTGGAGATCATCACCTCTAAGTCCGCCCATGGCCCCAGCCGGGACTGGATGAAGATCTGCAAATCCAACGAGGCCCGCAACAAGATCCGCCAGTGGTTCAAAAAGGAGCGCCGGGAGGAGAATATTGTCAACGGCCGGGCCTCCTTCGAGTCCGAGCTGAAGCGGGCTGGCTATTCCCTCAGCGAGGTCATTGACGCCGGCCTGATGGACACCATCCTGCGCAAGCTGAAATACAACGCGCTGGACGACATGTATGCCGCCATCGGCTATGGAGGAATCACTGCCACCAAGGCGGTGAACCGTACCCGGGAAGAGATGATGCGCTTGGCCAGAGAGCGCAAGGAAAAAGCCGCCCAGGAGGCCCTGCTTCAGCAGGCCGAAACCCTGGCCGAGGCCCAGCTGACCCATGTGGCCACCTCTCTGCCCTCTCAGCCCTCCAAGCATGTCACCCACTCCAAGACCGGCATCATCGTGGAGGGGCTGGACAACTGCCTGGTCAAGTTTGCCAAGTGCTGCACCCCCGTCCCCGGCGATCCGGTAATCGGCTTTATCACCCGGGGCTATGGTGTTTCCGTCCACCGTCAGGACTGTCCCAACGCCGACCAGACCAAGGTTAAACCGGAGGAGCGGGGCCGCTGGCTGAAGGTCTCCTGGGGCGAAAGCGAGCAGACCTCCTACAAGACCTCCTTGGAGGTTTCCGCCAAGGATCGCACCAACCTGGCCCTGGACATCGCGGCGGCGCTCTCCGCCTGCAAGGTGCGGGTGGAAAACTTCAACGCCCGGGGCCTGCCCGACGGCTACGCTGTGGTCTCCATCGCCCTATATGTGGCAAACCAGCAGGAGCTGAACGGCGTAATTGCAAAACTGAACCAGATCTCCGGCATTATGGCCGTCAAGAGATCCGCCGGTTAAAGGAGCCTGTCTTATGAAAGCAGTTGTTACCCGGGTCCGAGACGCTTCTGTCACCATTGACGGCAAGGTGGCCGGCGCCATTGACCACGGTTTTCTCGTCCTGCTGGGGGTGGCCCCGGAGGACACCATGGCCCAAGCCAAAAAGCTGGCCGACAAAATCTGCGCCATGCGGATCTTTGAGGACGAAAACGGAAAAATGAATCTGAACCTGGAGGCCGTTGGCGGCGCACTGCTGGTGGTTTCCCAATTCACCCTTTTCGCGGACTGCAAAAAGGGCAACCGCCCCAGCTTCATCGGCGCCGCCCGCCCGGAAACCGCCATCCCCCTCTATGAGGGCTTTGTGCGGCTCTGCCGGGACAAGGGCTTCCATGTCGCCCACGGCGAATTTGGCGCCGACATGAAGGTGACCAGCCTGAACGACGGCCCAGTAACCATTCTTTTAGATACCACTGAGCTGATGTAAATTTCATCTCAATACGGAGGTTTCACACTATGTATATCCAGTCCATTCCCGTCGGCATGATCGGCACCAATTGCTACGTTCTCGGCGACGAGGCCACCAAATCCCTTGCTGTCATTGATCCCGGTGACGACGCGCAAGACATTGAAAATCTGGTGAAAAAGTCCGGCATGGAGGTCAAGATGATCCTCCTGACCCACGGCCACTTTGACCATGTCACCGCCGTGCCCGGCCTTCTCAAGCTGCATCCCGGGATCCCCGTTTATCTGAACCAAAAGGATCTGGAGCTGGCCCAGGAGCCAAGCCAGTTCGGCAACGGCATCGGCAGCATCGAAACAGTGAAATTCTATGACGAGGGGGACACCGTCCAGCTGGGCCAGCTGTCCATTCAGGTTCTGTCCACCCCCGGCCATACCCCCGGTTCGGTCACCCTCCTCTGCGGCAACGCCATGTTCAGCGGGGACACCCTGTTTGCAGGCTCCTGCGGCCGCACCGACTTCCCCGGAGGCAGCTACAAGCAGATGACCCAGTCTCTGCGCCGTCTGGCCAACCTAAAGGGCAATTATACGGTTTATCCCGGCCACGAGGGCTTCTCCGACCTGGATCACGAGCGCCGGTATAACTACTTCATGGCCGCCGCCCTGGGCCGCTGAGCATGAAGCTGTACCTGACCGGCCACAGCTATCAATACGCTGTGGAGCAGATGATGCTGGTACTCTTTCCGGAACAGAGGCCGGAGTACCCGGAGACGGGGCCGGAGAAGGGGGATTTCTTCGCCCGCTCCTCCCTCTCCCTGGGCAAAACCTGGGCCACTGCCAGGACGGTGCTGAGCCGGGATGGACGCTCCGCCGCCAGCACTTCCCGGGTTCAAATGTCCCTTTTGACGGACAAGCTGACCCGGGACCGGCTTCTCCAGCGCATTATCAAGCAGTCCTTCTTCAAGGCCGCCAGGGAGCTGACCGGTATCACCCCGCCCTGGGGCGCACTGACCGGCATCCGCCCTGCCAAGCTGGCCTCTAAGGCTTTGGAAGCGGGCAGTTCAGAGGCCCAGGTCCGCAAGCTGTTTCAGGACACCTACTTTGTCTCCCCGGAGCGCACTGAGCTGGCCCTAGACGCCGCCAAGGCGGGCCTGAAGGCCAAGGAAAACCTGAAACCGGAGGAGCTGTCTCTGTATGTGGGCATCCCCTTCTGTCCAACCCGCTGCGCCTATTGCTCCTTTGTCTCCGCCGATGTGAAGCACGCCTTAAAAATCATCCCTGATTACCTGGACTGCCTGAAGCAGGAGGTGGAGACGGTAGGGCAGCTGCTGCCCCAGTCCGGTTTCCATCCCAGGACCCTGTACATGGGCGGCGGCACCCCCACCACCCTGACCGCCGGGCAGCTGGACAGCCTGATGAAGTCCATTTCCCGCCATATCGACCTGTCCCACTGCACGGAGTACACCGTGGAGGCTGGCCGTCCGGACACCATCACCCCGGAAAAGCTGGCAGTCATGCTGGAAAATGGAGCCAACCGGGTCTCCGTCAATCCTCAGACCATGCGGGATGAGGTATTGCAGGCCATGGGCCGCAGCCATACCGCCGCCGACATCTATGAGGCCTACAACATTGCCCGGGACTCGGGCATTGAGGGCATCAACATGGATCTGATCGCCGGCCTTCCCCAGGATACGCCGGCGGGCTTCCGCTACACCTTGGACGCTGTGCTGGCCCTGGAGCCGGAAAACATCACCGTCCACACCCTGGCCTTGAAAAAGGGTGCCCGGCTCTTCTTTGAGAACAAGGGCCTTCCCGATGGCGAGGCAGTGGGCCAAATGCTGGACTATGCCTGGGCCGCCCTGAGAGGGGCAGGCTATGAGCCATATTACCTTTACCGTCAGAAGTTTATGAGCGGCAGCTTTGAGAATATTGGCTGGTGCAAGCCCGGCTTTGATGGGCTTTACAACATCTGCATTATGGAGGAGCTTCACACCATCCTGGCCCTGGGCGGCGGCGGCTCCACCAAGCTGACCAACCCTGCCACCGGCAAGGTGGTTCGCATCACCAATCCCAAATATCCCTATGAGTATATCCGGGATATCGAAAAAATCAAGGCCGAAAAGGCCCAACTGGTTCCGTTTCAAAAGGCTCTATTAAATCCCTAATTCTCCTGGAACCACAGTTCAAGCAAAAAGAGGTGCTTCTTCATGAACTATATTGACACTGATAACTGGAAGCGCAAAAAGCAGTATGAACAGTTCCGGGATTTTGGCAATCCATGCTATGTGATCGGCCTCCGACTGGATGTTACCAACCTGGTTCAGGCCGTCAAAGCCCATGGCCTCTCCTTCTTTGCCAGCTTTATCTATGTGCTCACCCAGGTGTGCAATGAATTTGAGGGCTTCCGCCTGCGCTTTGACGAGCAGGGCCGGGTGGTGCTCTTCGACCAGGTGAATCCCAGCTATACCGTTTTCCTGTCGGATCACGGCTATGATATTTGCCAGACCAAGCTGTGCAAAGACTTTAAAGCCTTTCACAACCAAGTGCAGGAGGATGTGCGGCGCGCCCGGGCAGGCTGCAACGGGGAACGGAAGCTCAACGAGAGCGGCGCTTTGGACGTACTTTACTACTCCTGCATGCCCTGGCTGGATGCCCAGGTTTACGCCAATCCGCTTCCCCTGGGCGACCACGTATCCATGAGCATTCCCCGCATCAACTGGGGCAAATACGTTTCTGAGGGCGACCGCTGCAAAATGTTCATCAGTTTCACTGCGAACCACGCCCTAATGGACGGCTACGAAATTTCTCAGGCAATTGAAAAGCTCCAGGATTCTCTGGATCACTTTGATCAGATCATAACAGATTAAAAAGAGGTGATTGAATGAGCAGAGGCAATGTCTATATCGGATGGAGCAAGGACCCCTCCCTGGCCCTGGCACTGAAAGAAAAGCTGAAAGCACATGGCTACAACGGCATCGTCGGCGGAAACAGTGAGTCCGATATCAACGTGAGCGTAGGCAGCACCATCATCAATCAGATGCGAAAGTGCAGCAGCGCTATCATGCTCTTTACCACCAGGCCGCTGATTTCCCGGGCCGCACCCGGCCAGGAATTCACAGTGCTCAGCGGCAACATGCTCTACGAGCTTGGTTTCCTGCTGGGCAAATTTGACTCCATCGGCCCCAGGCGGGTATTGATCGTTCTGTTGGATGTTCCCGATGACATCATTCCCACGGATATGCGGGGCATGTGGAGCACGCATATCGACCACCCCGAGCAAAGCGACAGCGCTGACCGGATCCTGAAATACTTTCTTTCAGAGCAGCGCTCCTTCCTTGTGGAGGACAAGCTGTCCATGGTCAGTGAGATCGAAGCCCAGCGTGACCGGATTCTTGCCCACATGAAGGCTCCTGCCTACTATCATGATGAGATGGCACAAATTGTACTATTACACACCATGTCCGCCTACATCTATGATGACCTCACCAGCGCTGATATGCTTCTCGCCAAGCTGCAGCAGCAGTCAATTCCCAACAAGGAGCTGGAATATGCCACTGCTCACTCGCGCAAGTATTTCGAGCTGATGCGCAACCTGGTTGACTTAAACCGCCCGGATGGTCAGCTCTTCCTCGCCTATCGTGACTATGACGATTTTGTCCAGACCTCCCTGGATTTGATCGAAGCGGTGGAAAACGGCACCAATCTCTCCGTGGATTTCAAATATCTGTTTCTCTCCGTTGCATACGAATACCTGACCTTTGCAAATATGATGTACTGTGCAAATTTGGATCCCGATAACATGGACGAAAAGCTGAAAGAATTTCGGGAATCCTGCTGTCAGAAGTGCCTGGACAACTGCGCATGGCTGATCCAGCGGGATCCCAGCCGGAACGAGGAACTGGGCCTTCTGCTCTCCGCTTATGTTACCCGAAATATGGCCTTTTTTCACCAGAGTCTGCAGATGGAAGACTTTGATGAGCTGTTTGAGCGCTCCATCGGCTTCCGCAAGCGGCTTTATGACAGCTATCGCTTTAAGAACATGGTAAACAAGCAGTTCGTCAATCAGATTCGGATGGAATACTTTTTGGCCCTAAGTGACAACCTCTACCTTAAAACAGATGATTTGAAAAAATCCCGTATCTCAGAACTGAGACGTTACCTTAGGGAAATCAACAGCAGCCGTTTTAACCGATTCTATCTGATCCATACCATTGAAGAGCGCATTAAGCAGGCCACGAAATAGATTTTGAAAGCTCCCGATTCCGTTGAGGCGGATCGGGAGTTTTTCTTTACATTGCCCGGTAAATCGCGTATAATAAACTGAACCTGTTATTTTTCCGTTTTGTAAGCTTATTTATAAGTCCAGAGGTTTTTTCATGCTGACCTATTCCTTTGAGGGCATTACAGAGAGCCTTTATATCCATCTATATAAGTGCATCCGCCGGGATATCCTGTCCGGCATTTTGCCGCCCCACAGCAAGCTGCCCTCCAAGCGCAGCTTTGCCAAAAATCTGGGGATCAGCATCATCACTGTGGAAAACGCCTATGCCCAGCTTCAATCCGAAGGCTTCATTTACTCAGAACCGAAGCGGGGATTTTTTGTGGCGTCCATTGCAGCAGGCTCCCTGCCTGTGCCCGCCCCGGTCAAGGAGCCTCCCGCCCCGGCGGCTCCTCCTCCATATCAGGTCAACTTTGTCAGCAACCGCACGGCGGAGGAAAACTTTCCCTTTCCTCAGTGGGCCAAGCTCATGCGGGCCACCCTGTCCGAACATCGGGATGCGCTGATGGATCCCTCCCCCGCAGGGGGGCTGATGGAGCTGCGCCGGGCCATTGCCCAGCACTTGAAGCAGTTCCGAAATATGGACGTCTACCCGGAACAGATCATTGTGGGTGCGGGGACGGAGTATCTATACTCCCTGCTCATTCAGCTGCTGGGCTACGATCGGATCTATGCGGTGGAAAACCCCGGCTATCAGAAAATCGCCCGGATTTACCAGAGCCATCAGGTGGCCTGCAAATACATCTCCATGGATCAGCAGGGCATTGAGGTCCGCCAGTTGGAGGCCCAAAGGGCCGACGTGGCCCATATCTCCCCCTCCCATCACTACCCCACCGGCATGGTGACCCCCATCAGCCGCCGGTATGAGCTGCTGGCCTGGGCCGCCCAATCCCCCTGCCGCTATATCATTGAGGACGACTACGACTCGGAGTTCCGCCTCTCCGGCAAGCCCATCCCTACCCTCCAAAGCATTGACGGGGGAGGCAGGGTGATTTACATCAACACCTTCACCAAGACCCTGTCCTCCACCATCCGAATCAGCTACATGGTGCTGCCCCAGCCCCTGCTGGAGGCGTTTGACCGCAAGCTGGGCTTTTACGCCTGCACCGTCTCCAACTTTGAACAGTTCACCCTGGCCCGGTTCATCGCTGACGGGCACTTTGAACGCCATATCAACCGCATGCGCAACCGTTACCGGGGCATCCGGGATCAGCTGCTGGAGGAAATCCACAGGAGCAGTCTGAACGGGAGAATTCAGGTTTCCGGTCAGGATTCCGGCCTGCATTTCCTCCTTCGGCTGGACACGTCCCTTTCCGATGAAATGCTGCTGAAAAAGGCAGAACAAGCGGGGCTTCGCTTATCCTGCCTTTCCCAATATTATCTGACGGAGGAGGAGACCCCTCCCCAGCATGTTTTGATCCTGAACTACTCCGGTCTGGCCCCGGAAAAAATCCCCCTGGCGGTGGGTCTGTTGGAAGGGTGCGTGGACAATCAGCCCTCCATGGCCTGAACCAGCTTGACGATGCGGCTGGTACCCAGCCGGTCCGCCCCCAGGCGAATCAACTTTTCGGCATCCTCCAGGGTGGAAATCCCCCCCGCCGCCTTGATCTTCACTCCCGGGGCCACATGAGCCGCCATCAGGGCCACATCCTCCGGAGTGGCCCCTCCGGTGGAGAATCCGGTGGAGGTCTTGATATAGTCCGCCCCGGAGGCGGACACCAGCTCACACAGCTTGATCTTTTCCGCCCGGGTCAACAGACAGGTCTCAATGATGACCTTGAGAACCTTCCCGGAGCTGACTGCCCGGACGGCCTGCATCTCCACCAGCAGGCCGTCCCAATTTTCCTCCTTCACCATGCCCAGGTTGATGACCATGTCAATCTCGTCCGCACCGTTCAGCACCGCATCCTCCGCCTCAAAGAGCTTGGTTTTCGTGGTGGAATAGCCGTTGGGAAAGCCAATCACCGTGCAAATGGGCAGCCTGCCCTTCAGATATTCTGCCGCCCGGCGGACAAAGCTGGCGGGAATGCACACCGACGCCGTATGATAGGCCAGTCCCTCGTCACAGAGGGCCTTAATCTGCTCCCAAGTGGCGTCCTGCTTCAGCAGGGTGTGATCCGCTCTGCTTAAAATCTCCTGTATATCCATCCTTTTGTCCTTTCTCTCCGGCGATGCCGGGGTCTTTGATATAGAAATGAGGTCTCTTCCATGATACGATTGATTGCCAGCGACATTGACGGCACCCTTCTCCAGGGTGAGGAATCCGAAATCAACCCCGCCCTCTTCCCGCTGATCGCCCAGCTCAACGCCAAGGGCATCCTCTTCGCCCCAGCCAGTGGGCGGCAATATCACAGCCTGCGCAGGCTCTTTGCCCCGGTGGCGGACCGGCTGTGCTTTCTTTGCGAAAACGGCGCTGAGGTCTACGGCCCCTGTGCCAGGGAGGAGGACGCTGTTCCGCTGGTTCACTCGGTGGTTCCCAGAGCCATCTGTCAAGCCCTGACTGCGGACATCCTCTCCCGTCCCGATTGCAGCGCCCTGATCTCCGGACCAAACATGAGCTATCTGATCTCCCGGCACCCCGGCTTCTCTGACCGGATCATCAACTTCACCCACAACCGCTACCGGCTGATCTCTTCCCTGGAGGAGATTCCCGGGGACATCATCAAGCTGGCCGCATACTGCCAGGAAGGCTCCGACAAGGTGGACGCCGCCATGGGCCAGCGCTGGCGGGAGCAGGGCATGACTGTCTCCCAGGCCGGCTTTCTGTGGCTGGACTTCACCATCGCCAACAAGGGCACCGGTATAACCGGCCTCTGCAACGCCCTGCGCATTGACCTCTCCCAGGTCATGGCCTTTGGCGACAATTACAACGACCAGCCCATGCTGGATCTGGTGGGCTATCCGGTGATTATGGACAACGCTTTCCCCCAGCTGCGGGCCGGATATCCCCGCCATTGCCATCGGGTGGAGGAATATCTCCGCCAGCTTTTAACCGAGATATAAGCGATAATAGCCTGCCTCGCAGAGCACAGCCAGACAGAAATCCGCCTCTTCATCGGTGAACAGGCTGCCGTACTTGCCCTTCACGGCCAACGCCTCCGGGCTAAGCTCCAGATGCCCGCAGGCAGCCAGCCCGTCAAAGAGGTCAGAAACCCGGCTGCGGCGGAACCCCTCCCGCAGGGTATCCACCGCTCCCCGTTCCACAATCCGTTTTTCCATCCGGGGAGAACGAACCCCCAGCTTTGCCGCCTTTTCGCAGTTTGCAAGCAGCTCCGTTTGGAATTCCAGCTTTAAATCCGCCATCACTTGTCTCCTCCTGTGCTTCCTTCGTGGTTATTGTAGCATACTCCCGCAAAAAGGGATAGGCTTCTTCGCCCGAAAAGGACAAAAAATCCGCCAGGCTCCTGAGAGTCAGGCGGATTTTGGTTGCTGTTGAGCCGAGATCAGTCGGTCACAAAAGGCAGCAGAGCGATCTGACGGGCACGCTTAATCGCGGTGGTCAGCTGACGCTGGTGGATTGCGCAGGTGCCGGTGGTGCGGCGGGGCAGGATCTTGGAACGCTCGGAAATATAGCGGCGCAGCTTGGCTGCATCCTTATAATCAATCTGCTCAACCTTATCAACACAGAACGCGCAGACCTTTCTGCGCTTACGGCCGCGAGGGGCTCTTTCTCTGTCCATTGCCATGGTTCATTACCTCCTATCATTGAGATTGAAAACGATCAGTTGTGATCTGTTTGGATCAGAACGGCAGTTCGCCGTCATCATCAAGGTCCGCAAATCCGCTGCTGGCCGGTGCGGGGGCACTGGGAGCGGGAGCTGCGGGCGGGTTATAAGCGGTTGCACTGGGCGCATAGCCGCCATAATTTCCGCCGTTGTCGGAATCACGCTTAGAGTCACAGAAGTGGATAGAGTCTGCCACAACCTCAGTCACGGAGCGGCGGTTGCCGTCCCGGTCGTTGTAGCTGCGAATCTGCAGCCGGCCCTCCACCAGAGCCATACGGCCCTTGGAGAAGTAACGGGAAACAAACTCAGCAGAGCTTCTCCATGCCACAATGTTGACAAAATCCGCAGTCGGCTCGTCCGGGTTCTTGCTCTTGAAATCCCGGTCCACCGCCAGGCGGAAGGTTGCCACGGCCACACCGGCGGGGGTGTGCCGCAGTTCAGGATCGGCCACCAGCCGGCCCTGAAGAAACACTTTGTTCAGCATAGCGCGCTCCTTACTTTGCGTCAGTGCAGACGATCATAGAACGCATGACGCCATCGGTGATCTTGAAGATACGATCCATCTCAGCGGGGAAGCTGGGGACAGAGCTGAAGGAAATCAGCACATAGTAGCCCTCGGTGTAGTCGTTGATGGGATAAGCCAGTCTGCGCTTGCCCCACTCGTCCACCTCAGTCAGAGTGCCGTTTGCCTCAACCAGAGTCTTGAACTTAGCCACCAGGTTTGCAGTCTCCTCCTCACCCACGGTGGGATCAATGATGAAAACTGCCTCGTAATTGCCGGAAATCTTTGCCATTTTTGTTGCACCTCCTTATGGACATATAGCTATGGTCTCCCTGGGGAGACAAGGAATTGCCGCGTAAGCAGCATTTCTATTATACTAAACATTTGAGAAATGTCAACCATTTTTTCTTTCTTTTCATATTTGCATTGTAATTTCAATGCTTTTTGTGTTATAGACTTAAAGCAAGACTTCAAACTACAATATAATTATAATATATACTGTATAGAGGACATAAGATATTATGGAGAAACTTATTATCACTCCGAAAGAGGACAGAACTGTCACCATGACCATTCGCATCGACCGGACCCTGCAGGAGCAATACAATGAGCTTTCCGCCAGAACAAACCGGTCGAGAAATGAATTGATTGGCATGGCGCTGCAATTTGCGCTGGATCATATGGAGATTAAGGACAGAACTTAAATAGAGAGCCGAGCAAATGAGGGCCTTTGGATTCTGTCCGCCGGCTCTCATTTTGCTTTCCCTCTGCTGCGTTCAAAAATTTGTTTTGATTCAGGGGTGCTTTTTATGCCTCACATCCGCAAACCCCTCCACACTGCCATCCGCAAACTGGCCTGGTTCTCCTTTGCCTTTGGCGGAGGCGCTCTGTTGGGCACGTTTCTGTCCGACTTCCGGCTTTGCCTACTTTTGGGCGGTTTCTGCGCCCTTTTGGCGGTTGTCTTTTTCTTTCTCCCCACCGGCTCCCGCCTGCGGCTGATCCTGCTTGGCGCCGGCGGGGCCTTGGGCTTGCTCTGGTGCGGGCTGTACACAGCGCTCCTTGTACAGCCCATTACCGCCCTGGATGGGCAGAGCCAACCCTTCATTGCCATTGTTCTGGAGCGTCCCACGCCCACCGCCTACTCCAACCGGGTTTCGGTGAAGGTGAAGAGCGTAGGCACCGTCTCCCTATACTTAGCTGATGTGGAAGGCCTGGAGCCAGGCGTCACCCTCTCCGGCACAGCTGTCTACGGGACGGCTTCCCTGTCCAGCCAGGCCTCGGGGATTCTTCTATACGCCGCCAGCAAGGACGCCGCCATTACCGGCAAGACCAACGCTCCCTGCACCTGGCCCGGCCGGGTCTCTTCCCTGCTGCAAACGGGCGTGGAAGCGCTGTACTCCGGGGAATGCGCAGGCCTGTTCAAGGCCCTTCTCACCGGGGACAAAGCCGGACTTCCTACCACCCTGTCGACCGCCCTGTCCCGCTGCGGGCTGAGCCATATTGTGTCCATCAGCGGTATGCACATGGGAATTCTTGCCAGTGCGCTCCTTCTCTTCCTTCGCGGCCGAAGGCGGAAGCTGCTCTGCCTGCCGGTGCTGTTCTTCTTCACCATTATGGTTGGCTCTGTCTCCGCCTGGAGGGCGCTGCTGATGGAGGCCCTGCTCCTACTGGCCCCTCTCCTTCGCCGGGAGACAGACGGCGTTACCTCCCTGGCCTTCGCGCTGCTCCTCATTTTGCTGCGCAATCCCCAGGCGGCACGCTCCGTCAGCCTACAGCTGTCCTTTGCCGCCGTGCTGGGCATCTTCCTGCTGACCTCGCCGATGTATGCGGCCATTGGCCGACGCTTTTCCCGCTTCAAAACCCTGCCTGCTCCAGCGGCATGGCTGTGCTGGTGGTTCTTCGGCGTACTCTGCACCTCGGTGGGCGCCTGCGTTTTCACCATCCCTCTGGTGGCCTGGTATTTCAGACAGCTCTCCCTGATTTCCATTCTCTCCAACCTGCTGGTGCTGTGGATGCTTTCCGCCACCCTGATATTGGGGCTGCTCTCGGTGCTCCTAGTGCTGGTAATCCCCGGAGCCGCGCCTGTGCTCGGTTTCCTTCCGGGCCTGCTGGCAAGGGGAATCCTGGCTCTGGTTCATGGACTGGGCGGACTGCCCTTTGCCGCGCTGCCCCTGAACAGCATTTATCTGATTCTCTGGTTTTTCTTCTTTCTGGCGGCGGTTCTGCTGGTGACCGTCACGCCCAGACTGCGCCGCAGGCCGCTGCTTCCCGCCTGCGCTGTCGTTCTCACCCTGTGCGCCGCGCTTCTCCTCAACCGTCTGACGGTGGATGAAACCGCCGCCACCGTCAAGGTTCTGGATGTGGGCGAAGGGCAGTGTATTCTGCTGATCTCCCAGGGATGTACCGCGGCCATTGACTGCGGCGGAAGCGGCTATGACTCTGCCGGTGACCTGCTGGCAGATGAATTGCAGAGCCTGGGTATTGACCGCCTGGATCTGCTCCTCTTCACTCACTTTGACAGCGACCACATCAACGGAATTGAGGAGCTGTTCCGGCGGGTTTCCGTGGAGACTGCGGTAATTCCTAACTCCTGGTCTGAGGAGGACAGCTGGCATGATACCCTGCTGACCCTGACCGGAGAACAGAATTCCACGTTACTTCCCATCTCCTCCTTGACAACCTACGCCTTTGGCAGCGGAACGCTGACCCTCTATCCGCCCGCTGCCCAGGAGGGCGGCAACAACGGCGGGTTGGCGGTTCTGGGACAGTTTGAGGACTTCTCCCTTCTGGTCACCGGGGACATGGATTTCTCCGGGGAACGGGTGCTGCAGGCCCGGTATGATCTGCCGGATGTGGATTTGCTGATTGCCGGGCACCATGGGAGCAAATACTCCACCTCTGAAAGCCTTTTGCGGACGGTGACCCCGGAAACCGCCATCATTTCGGTGGGCAGCAATTCCTACGGCCACCCCTCACCGGAGACCATGGGCAGGCTCTCCGATGCTGGGGTACAGATTTACCGTACAGACCTCAATGGGACAATTACCCTGCGCGTTTCAGAGTAATCGGGCGGCTGGCCAAGGGCGTGGAGGACAAAACCGGATACTGACCTGCGCTTTTCGTTTTCGGTTTTACAGTGGGAATTTCAGAGTGATGGCGGTGCCCTCGCCCACCTTGCTCTCCAGGCTCACGCCGGCCCCATGTAACTGGGCGCCATGCTTCACAATGGACAGGCCCAGGCCCGTGCCGCCGGTGGCCCGGGAGTGGCTCTTATCCACCCGGTAGAACCGCTCAAACACCCGGCTCTGGTGCTCCACCGGAATGCCAACACCGGTATCTGAGACGGTCAGAAGCAGCTGCTTTTTCTCTGGCCGGACATCCACCTTGACGCTGCCGCCCTCCCGGTTATATTTGATGGCATTGTCCACCAGGTTGCAGATCATCTCTTCCAGCACCCGGGCGTTTCCCACCAGCACACAGGGAACGCCGGTGACCTGAAGGGAAACATTCCGCTTTCCAGCGGCCTCGCGCAGCTCGTCACACACCTGCTTGGACAGGCCCAGCAGCTCCACCGGCTCCTGCCGGAAGGCGGAATCCGCTTCATCCAGCTGGGAGAGCCGAATAATATCCTCCACCAGATGGATCAGCCGGTTGGCCTCCTGGCGGATCCGGGCTGCGAAGGGAACCATGTCCTCCTGCTTCACCATGCCATTTTGCATCAGCTCCGCGTAACCGGAGATGGAGGTCAGCGGTGTTTTCAGCTCATGGGACACATTGGCGGAAAACTCCCGGCGCATCTGCTCCGCCTGCCGGCTCTCGGTAACGTCCAGTATCAGCACCACCGCACCGCCCCGGCCGGTGTCCGCCTCCACAGGAGAGGCCAGAATCTGATAGTCCCGCTGATTCAGGGAAAAGTCGGTTTGAGCCGCCTCCCCTTTCAGGCTCTTTTCCAGCACCGGCATCAGCTTTGTGCTGCGGCTCAGGGAAAAGATATGCCGGCCCAGGCAATCCCCTTCCACCCCGAAAATCTCCGCTCCCCGGCGGTTGATAGAGAGGATCTCCCCCTTGTTGTTCAGAATCAGCAGTCCCTCGTCCATCCGGGCGGTGATGGTGTCAAGCTCCTCCTTCTGCTCCTTCAGGGTGCGGATCTGCCGGTTGATCTGGCGGTTCTGCTGCTCAATCCGGGTCAGGAAAGGAGCCAGCTCATCATAGATTTCCTCGCTGCTGTCCAGAGGGTGCTCCAAATCCACCTTGTTCAGCGGCTCCACCACCCGCTTGGAGGTTCGATAGGCCAGCACTCCGGACAGGGCCACAGCCACAGCCACCACCATCAAAATTTGTTGCAGCATTCCCCAGACCAGTGCCCAGACAGACAACTGGGTGGTGGAAATGCGGAGCACCGTGCCGTCCTCTAGCAGGACGGCGTAATTCACCGTCCGCTGGGACAAGGTGTTGGAATATCGGATGCTCTCTCCGGCTCCGGATTCCCGGGCCTCCACAAATTCCTCCCGGTTTCCGTGGTTTCCCATGGAGGATGTCTCTGCCTTGCTGTCATAGAGGACGGAGCCGTCCTCGTCAATCCAGGTAATCCGGTTGCTGCCCGCCGAGATGCCCTCCAAAAAGTCCTCCCCCTGCATGCTCAGGCCCTGGACCACATAGGCAGACTCATTCCGCAATTCCTTCAAATACTGGCTGCTGAAGTAGGAGTACAGCACTCCCATAATCAAAACCAGGCTGGCCGCCAATACGGCCAGCGCCACCAAAAAGGTGGAGCGAAACACCCGCTTGGTCATTGCTCCTTTTCCCCTATCTTATAGCCCACGCCACGGACCGTTTCAATGTACCCCCCGCAGGGGCCAAGCTTCTGGCGCAGGGTTCCGATATGGACATCCAGGGTTCTGGTCTCGCCGTCGTAGTCATATCCCCAGACCTCCTTCAGCAGAGTGTCCCGTGGAACCACCGCCCCCTGCCGCTGCATCAGAAGGTGCAGCAGCCGGAATTCCTTTAGGGTCAGGATCACGTGTGCCCCGGTGGCCGTCACCACATGGGCGGCCTCATCCAGCACCAGGTCCTGGCAGATATAGCGGCCTGTCCCCTCCTTGGGCGGGGCCTGGCGGGCAGTACGGCGCAGCACCGCCCGCACCCGGCTCAGCAGCTCCATCATGCCAAAGGGCTTGGCCAGGTAATCGTCGGCCCCCAAATCCAGGCCCAAGACCTTATCATATTCCGCGCCCTTGGCAGTGGTCATAATCACGGGGATATGCTCTGTATCCTCCACCGCTTTCAGCTTCTTCAGAACCGTGATTCCATCCTCTCCGGGCAGCATGATGTCCAGCAGGATCAGCTCCGGCTGCTCCCTCCGAAGGGCGGCCCAGAAGGACACCGCCTCCTCAAAGCCCTTTGCCTCATATCCGGCGGCATGCAGCGCATAGCTTACAAGCTCTCGAATTCCGCTGTCATCCTCCAGTATATAGATCATTGTATCCACCTCAGTCTCTGTTCTTTTCAGTTACATTTCCCAACCTTATGCCTTTATTATAGTAAATCCTGCGTAAAGTTTGGGTATTTTCTATGTAAAATGCTCGTAAAATCCCCGATCAATATAAAAGAGGGCAGCACATGACGCCACCCTCTCCGCGATGATCTTCTTAAATCTGTGGCCGCTCTCCCGTCAGGGAATAGACCACCCAGCCCGCAACAATGGCGGCATGGTCACCAATCCGCTCAAAATACTTGGCAATCATCAGGGCGTCCAGCGCGTCCTGCCCGTGCTCCGGCTTCCGGGCAACATAGGAAATCAGATGCTCCTTCACCTGGTAAAACAGATTGTCCACCACGTCGTCAAAGGCAATCACCTGCTTCGCCTTATCCAGCTCCTTGTCAACAAAGGCGTTGATGCTCTCCGTCACCATATGAATGGTCTTTCGCGCCATTTCCGGGATATCGTCGATCTGCTGTACCAGGCTGCCGCCCTTGTGGTCGTTCACAATCTCTGCGATATCTGCTGCCTGATCTCCAATGCGTTCCAGGTCGGTCACCATCTTCAAGGCGGAGGAGATCTGTCTCAAATCCCGGGCCACCGGCTGCTGGTGCAGCAGCAGCTTTAAGCACAGATTTTCAATCTCCCGCTCAAACTGGTCAATCTCTCCGGCCAGGGTGATCGTATCGTTTGCCAGCATGTGATTTCCATCGCACAGGGCCTTGGCGGCACTGCCGATGGCGGTCTCGCACAGGGCACCCATCTGGATCATCTGTTTATTCAGCAGAGCCAGCTGCTCATCAAATCTGCTTCTCATGGTTTGCTCCCCCTCCATCAGCCGAACCGGCCAGTGATGTAATCTTCTGTTCTCTGATCCGTAGGATTGGAGAACATCTTTCCGGTCCCACTGAACTCCACCAGCTCGCCCAGCAGGAAAAAGGCACAGTGATCGGAAACGCGGGCTGCCTGCTGCATGTTGTGGGTCACCATGATGACAGTATATTTCTTTTTTAGCTCCACGGCCAGCTCCTCGATCTTTCCGGTAGAAATGGGATCCAGGGCGGAGGTGGATTCGTCCATCAGAAGGATATCCGGTTCCACTGCCAGGGCACGGGCGATGCAGAGCCGCTGCTGTTGGCCGCCGGACATGCCCAGAGCGCTGGTCTTTAAACGGTCCTTGACCTCATCCCAAATGGCCGCGTCCCGCAGGGATTTCTCTACAATATCGTCCAGCTTGGCCTTGCTGCGTACGCCATGGGTTCTGGGGCCGTAGGCGATATTGTCATAGATGCTCATGGGGAAGGGATTCGCCTTCTGGAACACCATGCCGATCCGCTTGCGCAGCCAGGTGACGTCCACATTGGGGGCGTAGATATTCTGCCCCTCATAGTTGACCTCGCCGGTGATCTTGACGCTGGGAACCAAATCGTTCATCCGGTTTAGGGTTTTCAGGAAAGTGGATTTGCCGCAGCCGGAGGGTCCGATCAGGGCGGTAATCTCCTGGGCGGGGAGCTTCACATTGATGTTCTTCAGCGCGTGATGTTCCCCATACCACAGGCTCAGATCCTTGACTTCTAAAATATCAGGCATAAATCAGATCTCCTATCCGTCAGTTCTTCTTCAATTTCCGGGCCGCAAAATTTGCCGCGAAGTTGATCAGGAAGGTCAGCAGCATCAAAATCACAGCGATGGCAAAGGCCACGCTGGTCTCGCCGCGCTCGTTGGCGTAGACATACAGGGCCACTGTCAGCGTTGCGGAGGAGGATTCCAAAGCAGTGACGAAATTGTTCAGCACTAGGCCAAAGCCGGCGGTAAACAGCAGGGCTGCGGATTCTCCCACGATACGGCCGATGGCCAAGATACAGCCGGTCACGATGCCGTCAACGGCGTTGGGAAGCACCACAGTGCGCACCATATGCCACTTGCCGGAGCCAAGGGCCAGGGCGCCCTCCCGATAAGCCTGGGGTACGGTTTTCAGGCTCTCCTGGGTGGTCCGCACGATGGTGGGCAGGATCATCATCACCAAGGTCAGGCCGCCGGCCAGGATGCCCTCCTTCAGGCCAAACAGCTGGGTGAAGAGCAGCATGCCCACCAGGCCGAAGATGATGGAGGGGATCCCCGTCAGGGTCTCCGTTGCAAACTCAATGACAGCCACCAGCTTACGGCTCTTTGCATACTCCGTCAGATAGATGGCGGCGCAAACGCCCAGGGGCAGCACAATAATCATGGCCACCAGGATAATATAAAGGGTATTCAGCAGGTTGGGCAGGATGCCGATGGTGTCCTTGATATAGCTGGTCTGGGTGGAGACCAGCTCCCAAGACAGGCAGGGAATCCCCCGATAGAAGATATAGCCGATGAGAAAGGCCAGCAGAGCGCAGGTCAGACCGGCGCACAGGCAAAGCAGCCCCTTGATGGCTCCGTTCCAAAGATTGCGGCGGCGCTGCCAATTTTTCTCGTTCTTGGTTTCTCCCTTTGCCCGTACCAAAGCTCTTTCCATAATCACACCTTCTTCCGTTTCACGAACAGGTTCAGCAGAACGTTAATCAACATAATAAACAGGAACAACACCAGTCCGATGGAGTACAGCGCCTGGCGCTGCAAAGAACCGACCGTAGCGTAGGACATCTCCGAAGCAATGGCGGTGGTCATAAACCGAACGGAGTTCAGCAGGCCGGGCATGTTGGCCACATTGCCGGAGACCATGATGATTGCCATGGCCTCGCCAATGGCACGGCCCACACCCAGGACGATGGCGGTGGCGATGCCGCTCTTGGCGGCGGGAATAGAGACCCGGAAGTAGGTTTCCAGCTTTGTAGCTCCCAGAGCCACGGAGGCCTCCTCATACTCCTTCGGGACCGCACAGAGGGCGGTCTCGGAGACATTGATAATGGAAGGCAGGATCATAATAGCCAGCACAATGATGGCCGCCAGAAGAGTGGCGCCGGAGGGCAGGCTGAAAAGCCTCTGTACTGCGGGCACCAGCACAATCATGCCTACCAGGCCGTAAACTATGGAGGGAATACCGGCCAGCAGCTCCACTGCGGTGCGGATCACCCGGGCCGCAGTGGGTGGCGCCATCTTAGCTAGGTAGACTGCGGTCATCAGGCCCACCGGGATTCCGATCAGGATGGCCCCGGCGGTGCCGTAAATGCTGGTTAGGATAAAGGGCAGGATTCCGTAAGAGGGTTCCTTTGTGGTGGCCGTGGGCTCCCATTTCGTACCCAGCAGGAAATCTCCTAGGCCAATTTTGGCAATGGCCGGTACGCCGGAGACAATCAGGTACACGGTAATACACAGCACAAAGCCCACCGCAATAACGCCGCAGAGCAGAAAAATCAGGTTCATGCCATATTCCAGCACATTTTGTTTTACCGATTTCTTTTTCATAACAGTCCTTCCTTCTATCGGATTCCGGTCAGTGCTCAGGCCACAGGAACTGCGTCGGCCTGTAGGATCAGCTCGCTTGCCTCGGTAGAGACGGCATAGTCAAAGAAGGCCTGGGCTGCGTCGCTGAGGGCCGCGCCCTCCTTAGTGACCAGATTGAAGGGGCGCTGAATCACATAGCTGCCGTCCAGAATGTTGGCGGCGGTACACTCTACGCCGCTCACAGTCAGAACCTTAATGCCATCCTGGCCTTCCACAGCGGCAAAGGAGGCATAGCCGATGGCGTTGGCGCTGTTCTTCACGCCCTCAATCACAGCGCCGGTGGAGGTCAGCTCCTGAGCCAGGATGCAGGCATCGGCGGTGCCGGTGATGGATTCAAAGCCATCGCGGGTGCCGGAACCAGCCTCACGGCCGATGCAGGCAATTGCACCGGCGTTGCCGCCGTACTGGGACCAATCGGAAATCTGGCCGGTGAAGATGGCTGCAATCTCCTCAACGGACAGATCATCTACAGGGCAGCTGGCGTTAACGATGATGGCAATGCCGTCCAGGGCCACGGTGGTGGCAGTCAGACCGCTGGCAGTTTCCTGGTCCTTCAGTGCGCGGGAGGACAGGCCGATATCGCAGGTACCGTTGCTGACCGCCTCAATGCCGGTGCCGGAGCCAGTGGCGTCATAGGTAATCTTCACACCGGGGTTATCATTCATAAACTGCTCAGAGAGATAGCCAATGACCTTCTCCATGGAGGTGGAGCCGTTGGTGGAGATGGTGCCGCTCAGACTGGCAGTTTCAGGCTTGTTGGAAGCAGGTGCCTCTGCAACAGGGGTGGAAGCGGGAGCGCTGCTTTCCTTGGAGGCATCGGAGCCGCCGCAGGAAGCCAGCAGGCCACACAGCAGAGCGGAGGTCATCAGGAGAGAAATTGCTTTTTTCATGGTTACATACTCCTTTATGGATTCATTTTCATAGACTTGTCTCAATCGACAGGTCCATTGTATCCTGATATCTGTAAAATCCGATACCACGCTAACATCAAGTCTATGTAAAATCCCCAAAATATTGAAAAAAACGCTGAAAAGAGCGGCGCTCCCTAGCAGGAAGCTCCACTGAAGGCTGTAGAAAAAGACACTTTTGAAAATTTAGTCTGCAAGAGCCTCGCAGAGTTCCGTCAGCTTGCTGACGGAAACAAGTAAAATGATAACGAATCCAAGGACATGTGCCTTGGATTCGTTCCTTCTCAGCCTGCAAACGTGCGCACGAAGTGCGTGCGCTGCAGCAGGGTGTAAAAACTTCGAGAAAATGCTTGCATTTTCGAGAGAGCTTGTCGAGTTTTTCGACAAGCTCA
>CAZVVH010000009.1:0-20419 GCA_964630475.1 uncultured Oscillospiraceae bacterium
CGGCGCGTGGGCGGCAGAATATGCGAACCCTTCCGCCTGTCTTGTGGTATAATAAAAGAAACAAGTCAGGAACATTCATCCTGCCTCGCGGGAAAGGGCGGAGAATGTACGGAAAGGATTAACTATGAAACCCAAGTACCGCTATATTGGATGCTTTGTTTCCTCCCAGGAGCTGTTTGAAAAGGTGGATGGCCTTCGTTGGGATCCGCTGGAGCGCACCATTGAAACGCCCCATGTCACCTTTGCGTATCAGCCTCAGCAGGTTGACGATGCGCTCTTTGGGGCGCTTGTTGATATCACCATCAACGGCTACGGGAATGACGGCTATAACGAAGGGGTGCGGGTGACGCTTACTTCCGCAAATCCCACTGTCATGGCATTGTATGAGGAGATTGCCGTACCCCATATAACGCTGTCTGTCAGCTGGGATGGAAGGCCGGCGGACACCCAATTCCTGGATTTTGAACCAGTGGAGCCAGTCCATATTCAGGGGATCTTTGGCGCCTGCACCGACAGAGGGAAGGTTCTCACAAAGCCGTTCCGGAAAAACTCATAAGCTCGCTGGTTGATCTGGGGAAAAATGAAATATATGCTCTGTGAACGGTCACGAACCCAGCCAGGTTTGCGGCCGTTCTTATCATGCAGCTGAATCTTGAATAATTTGATGAAAATTACAAATTGACCTTGAAGAGAAGAAAGTAAAAAGCTATTCTATATGATAGAAACAAAAAAGGAGACATACAGCATGGAGATTCGCAAGCTGGCACAGGACATCCAACGAGAAACAGAAAAGATTATCGTCGGGAAGGGCGACCGGATTTGGCTGATGATTACAGCTGTTTTGGCAGGCGGCCACATTCTGCTGGACGATCTTCCCGGGGTTGGAAAAACCACTCTGGTCAAGACGATTTCCATCGCCCTGGGCTGTCAGTCCGGCCGGATTCAGTTTGTTCCCGATTTGCTGCCCAGCGATATCCTTGGCATGCAGATTTTCAATCAGAAAACCGGTGAATTTGAGCTGCGGCTGGGCCCGATTATGACCAATCTGCTGTTAGCTGACGAGATCAATCGGGCGATCCCGCGCACCCAGTCCGCCCTTCTGGAGGCCATGGAAGAGCATCAGGTCTCCATTGACAGCCAGCGCATTCCGCTGCCTGAGCCATTTATGGTGCTTGCTACTCAGAACCCGGTGGAATCAGAGAGCACCTTCCGGCTGCCTGCGGCGCAGATGGACCGCTTTATGCTGCGCATGAGCATGGGCTATCCGGAGCCTGGGGAGGAGCGGGACATGCTGCGGAGGTTGGGCGATGAAATTCCCTTCGGAGCGGTTCAGGCCGTCACCAGCGCGAAGGAGCTGATGGAGGCCCGGAAGGAAGTGGAACAGGTATTTGTCTCCGATGCCGCCGCCGACTATATGATTGCTCTGGTCAATGCCACACGCCGGCACCCCCAGTTGAAGATGGGGGCAAGCCCCCGGGCCACCCGCAGTCTGTACAAGGCCTCCAAGGCCTGGGCTGCCATGGCCGGCCGGGACTATGTGACCCCTGACGACGTTAAGGCGCTGGCCCATCCGGTGCTGGAGCACCGCCTGCTTTTAAAGAGCAATTCCCGGCTTTCCGGCACCTCTGCGGCGGGGATTTTGGACGAGATTCTCAATCAAGTGCAGGCCGCTCCTGCGGCGGAGACGGTGATCCATGAAGAGTAAGCTGGTAGGAAACCGGTCCAGTTATCTGGTGGCGATGCCGGTGTTGGCCGGATGCCTGGTTCTGGGTGTGCTGTCAGCATTGTGGGGCATGAAATACCTGGCGTCGGTTCTGCTGTTTTATTTTCTGCTTGGGGGAATCTCCCGGCTGTGGGCCATTCTGTCCGCCAAACATCTGGATATCGCCCTTTCCGGCAGCACCGCAGGGGCCTTTCCGGGAGAGACCTTCGTCTTTAAACTGACGATCAAAAACCAAAAATTTCTCCCGCTTCTCTGGGCCGAGGTGTTCTTTCCGCTGGAAAAGAACCTGTGCATGACGCCTGAGCAAATGCGTGTCCCCGAAGAATGGGAGCTTCCTGCTTTGACGGAGCAGAAAGCTTCCTTGGAGCAGGTGGGGGAGAAGCGGCTGCCCAGCTTCCTGTGGTATGAGGAACGGCACGTCTCCTTCCTATGGACCGCCAACCGCCGGGGCGTCTATTCCACCGAGGGCTGGCGGCTGCGCACTGGTGACGGGTTTGGCCTGTCCCAGGTGGAGTATAAGCTGTCAGGCGCAAAGCCATGGCAGCTGGCAGTTTACCCCAAGCTGGTGGATGTTTCCACGGAGCTGTTCCTGCGCAATCAGTGGAATGCGGATACCGGGGCCAGAGGTGTGATGGCGGATCCCACCGTGATCCGTTCCACCAGGCGCTATGAAACCACGGATTCGGTCAAGCAAATCAACTGGCGCATGGTGGCCCGAGGACAGCCGCTGACCGTCAATGTCTATGAGGATATCCTCCCCAGAAGCGTCTGTTTCCTCTTTGATGGGGAGAGCTTCGGCGGAAAGGAGCCGCATTGGGAGGAGATGGAGGAGGCGCTTAGTATCCTGGCCTCCGAGCTGGTCCGCCTGGAGGAGGAACAGGTGGAGTGCGCTCTGTGCCTGCCCCGGGGCCGTAAAACCGGGGCAATCAGTCTGTTTGGACAAGGAAATACGGAGGATATGCTTTGGGCCTTAGCCGGTTATGAACCGGAAGCCCCCCGCAAGGATGAGCATGGAGTTGAGCTGCCCCGGATTCCTATGTTCCGTCAACTCACCGTTCTGGAGGGCAGCCAACGGGTTGGACATTTTTATTACATCGCCTACAATACCGCGAAGCTGGAAAACGCTGCCCTGCTGAAGGAGATGGAGCCTTCCACCACCCTGATTCTAACCATGGAGGAGCCGGAATCCTATGGAGAATTTGAGCTTGTGTGTCTGAACCAGCTACGGGTGGGAGGTGCCGTATGAAGGAACGGTATACGCTCCCATCCATTCTGATGCAGATTTCCCTGGGAGGGATTTTCTGCGCGCTGTCCTATATTCTGATCAGCGGGGGACAGCCCCCGGCCTGCTATTTTCCCGGAGGGCTGCTGGTGTTTGGTCCGCTGGTCTACGGGGCAAATTGGCTCTTTCTAAGTCGGGACCGCACAGTGATCAGCCTGGTGGCTCTGAATGTTGTTTTAGCCCTGCTGATGATCGGCTCGGTGGGTCTTGTCTGCGGCTTTTCTCCCTGCGGAGGACTGATTCCCGTGGGAATCTTTACCATCTTGATGACCCTGCGAGGCGCCCAGCTGAACCTGAAGCCGCCCCGGCTCAGCTCTGCCATCCTGTGGATGGAGGGCAGCATTGTCACCCTTGCTATTTTTATTGGCGTTTGGTTCACCCTGGACAGCTCTATGATCTGGTCCCTTCCTGTCGCCATTGGCGGAGGCGCCTCCCTTCTGGCAGTAATTGTCCACCGTATGGATCAGATTCTCGGTCTGCGGGAATGGCTGCTTCTGCTGCTGCTCTTTGCCCTGATGGGAGGGATTCTCTGGCTTCTGGTGGCCTTTCTGGCGGTGCCCACTGGCCAGGGCGTTGTTGCCATTTGGGGCGGATTGATGGCCCTTCTCAAGCTGATTGGAGGAGGGATCCGGCGTTTTATGCTGTTCCTGTCCTCCTTCATCGAGCCGGAGTCCTATGAGATGCTGGAGCTTGAAGCGGGGCAGGGCATGGAGATGAATTTCAGTGAGTCGGATTCTATAAATCCCATGCTTGGCATCATTCTGGCTGGGATTCTGGTCGTTCTCATCGTAGCGGCGGCGATTGCGGCGGTTGTCCTGTTGGGCCGGCAGCGCCTTGGCTGGCAGAAAATTTCGGTGGGTAAAAAGAGAGCTGGGAAGAGAACCCGCCCATCTCTTCTGGCAGCTCTGAAGCGGTTCCTGGCCGAAATCCTATCCCGTATCCGTTTCCGTCGGCTACTCTGGAAGCGGCGGAACACGGTGACTGGAACCTATTATTATTTGGAGAGAATTTGCCGGCAAACCCCTTGGGAAAAACAGGCGGGAGAGACCCCCAGGGAGTTCCTGACCAGGCTGCAAGTTGCCTGCGTGAGGGAACAAATCTGTGCTGACGGGCTTGGCACCCTGGCCCTCCTGGTGGAGCAAGCGCTGTACAGCGCAAGAAGCATCCCGGAGTCCTTTGCCCAAGCTAAGTTGCTGCGAACTGCCATTCGAAAAATGGCCCGCACTTCCAGCCGCAAGAGAAGCTCAGAGAGGTTTGAAAGGAGAACATGATGAAGAAGTTAATGAACCCAATCAGGTGTCTGATTGTGTTGATGCTGATCTGCGCCCTGGGTATTTCCCAGGCCAGCGCGGAGATTCTTTACGGCCCGGAGCCGGTGAGTATCGAGGCGATTGACGCAAAAGCTGCCATCCTGGTGGATGTGGATACAGGGGATATTCTGTATTCGCTAAACGGGGAGGATAAGGCTTATCCGGCAAGCTGTACCAAAATTATGACCTGCCTGCTGACAATCGAGGCCATTGAAGCGGGAGAGCTGTCTCTGGATCAAATGATTACCGTGGAAGATTCCTATGCCACCGGGCTGACCCCGGACAGCTCAACCGCGAATCTGATCACAGGGGAGCAGATCTCCCTGGAAGATGTCCTTTACTGCCTGATGCTGGCCTCCGCCAATGAGGCGGGCAATATTCTGGCAGTGGCGGTTTCCGGCTCCATCTCCGCCTTTATTGACTGTATGAACCAACGTGCCGGGGAGCTGGGCTGTTCCCAGACCCACTTCTGCAATCCCCATGGCCTGCACAACGATGAGCACTATACCACGGCGCATGACCTTGCCATCATCACTATGGAAGCCTGGAAGCATGAGCTGTTTCGTACACTGGTAGGCACAGCTGCGTATACGGTTCCCGCTACCAACCTGAGCGCGGAGCGCAATCTGGTCAACTCCAATATGCTGCTGCCTGCGCGAAATACCGAGTATGCCTATGAATATGCCGCCGGGGTCAAAACCGGCACCACAAATGCTGCGGGATACTGCCTGGTTTCCGCTGCTGAAAAGGATGGCCGCACCATTGTTGCCGTGGTGCTTGGCGCAAAGCTCATCAAAAATGCGGATCAAACCGTTATCCGGATGGTATACGTGGAAAGCAAGCGGCTGCTGGACTACGGTCTGAACAGCTTCCTGAACCTGGAATTGGCGTGCCCGGAAGAGGCTGTTGCTGAATTGCCCGTTTCCGGGGCCGAAGAGCAGTCCACCGTATCCGTTGTTCCTGCTGAGTATGTAACCTTTGGCTTGGTAAATGGCCTGACCAAGGACAGCTTTGAACGGGAGATCAGCCTTCCTGACAGCGCGGAAGCTCCCGTTCAGGCAGGGGACGTTCTTGGCTCCATGACCTTCAGCTATAATGGCCAGCTCTGTGCCACCGTTGATTTGATTGCCGGAAACAGTGTAGCTCTGCTGGCGGAAGAGGAAACGCCGGCAGTGGAAACAGACAGCAGCGCCAACCTTGGGGAAAATCCGGAGGGACCTGTTAATTCGCAGCTAATTCTGCTTGCTCTGGTGGTGCTTGCCGTTGTTCTGATCATCATCCTGATTTGCTGCATCGTTCATAAGAAGCGCCGCTATCACGGCCGCAGAATAAAACGGTGAAAGCTTGGATGCGGATCAGGATTGAAGGGGTGAATATATGGCTTATCGAATCGCAATCTGCGATGACAGCCGGAAGGATGCCGAATATGTCTTGGATTTGCTGAATCGCTGGGCGGAGGAGCGGGCTGTTCCTGTGCAAGCGGAGCAGTTTCCTTCAGCGGAAAGCTTCCTTTTCCGTTATTCTGAGGACAAGAGGTTTGATATTCTCTTGCTGGACATAGAAATGGGGACCATTGCGGAGGGAGTCACCCATGAAAAGCTGGTCTCCGATGAAAGCGGCAAATACTATGCGCTGTGGAATGCCCAGGCGCAGTATTATGTGGAGCAGTACGAAACAAAACTTTAATCATCGGCTTAACAGTGATAAGAAACTAATTTGCTTATTAGCTGTTAGCGTCACATAACATCAATCCTTGCCTTCAATGTAGGCCTTACCAACTTTTTGCCGAAACGGATTAAAACGAAAAAAATAATATTTAGTGTTGACATAAATTGATGCCTGTGCTATTATTAAATTATAAAAACAAAGAGAGATGAATCCCCTTCTCTATCCAGCGGTATAACGAACACAAGGATTATTACTCAAATAGAATTGCATACCGGGTTTGCAGCGATGGAACATAACGGCGGACGGACATGTGATGATGGGAGGGCGTTTCCAATGCAGTAGTATGATCTTAAAATATGAGACATTGAGGAAAAACGAGGAGAGGTGAATACTGTGAAAAAATCTCATTTGAAGCTATTTATTGCTGTGGCGGCAATTCTTGTTGTGGGAGTTGCTATCGGTATTTTTGCCAGTTGGAAATACTTTAACTGGAAATACTTAAGTTCAAAAACTGAAACTGATTTTTCAAAGGTGATCAGCCGAGTCTTTGAACAAGAAGAGGGTTATGGTATATCAGATAGTAAAACAGGGCAGGATATTACAGAAGAATTTATTAGCGAATATGCTGATTTATATCATGCCGGTAAGTTTGATGAACTTGATGATATCCTCACGGAAAATGGTTATTCCGTTGACTATACCTATGGATCGTATACGCCTTCTGACTGGGGAGAACCAGAGTACGGCGAAATCCCAACACCTTTTCGCTAACGCGGCGAAATCTAATACCAGATTTCATTTTAGGAGAATGGGAACATAAAGCAGGCTGTAGAAAAAGGTGCTTTTGAAAATTGCGTCTGCAAGAGCCTCGCAGAGTTCCGTCAGCAAGCTGACGGAAACGAGTGAAATCATAAATGCATAGCTACCTGTACAAAAAATCGGGAACGACAAGGAGAATCGGCCCTCAAAAGGAACTGTTTCAGCTTCCTTTGAAGGCCGATTTTTGTGCGCTTTTTTTGAGAGGGCTATTTTGCTACAGCCCCTTTTTCCGTTCAAATAAGTAACTTAATCCAGCCGGATTAGAAGTTCTCAACTGCGGCCTGCTCCATAGGCAACCCCTTGCAATATGCGGAGAGGAAGCGGTTGAAGCCGTCCACATCTTCTGGTTTAGGCTCCAGCTTCTCACCCTTCGCATCGGCAAAGACCTTATGGGAGAGATACTCCTCCAGCGTTTCACCCTGTTCATGGTTGACCAGGTAAGCTGCCAGCAGAGCCATGCCCCAGGGGCCGCCCTCACCTGCGGTGGACATCACATAGACCGGAGCGTTGATGGCAGCCGCCAGCATTGCCTGACCAACGCCAGGGGTCTTAAAGTATCCACCGTGACCATACATGGCATCAATCTGAACCTGCTCCTGAGCCAGGATGTCCAGGCCTACCTTCAGTGCTGCCAATGCAGACTGCAGATGGGTGCGCATGAAATTGGCCAATGTCAGCTTTGCATCCGGCTGACGGGCAAAGAGGGGACGCCCTTCGCTGAGACCGATCACAGGCTCACCAGAATAGCAGTTGTAGGATATCAGGCCGCCACAATCCGGGCTGCCCTCCATGGCTTTCTGGAACAGCTTGGTGTAGAGTTCGTTGTCAGGAATATTCAGGCCAAACACCTGCCCAAACTCCCGTAACAGCCCCACCCAAGCATTGATGTCGGAGGTGCAGTTGTTGCAGTGGACCATGGCAACCGCTTTGCCAGTGGGCGTAGTGACCAGGTCGATTTCCGGGTACACCTTGGACAAGGGGCGCTCCAGCACCACCATGGCAAAATCAGAGGTTCCAGCGGAGGTATTGCCCGTGCGGGCGGAAACCGAGTTGGTTGCGCACATACCGGTTCCGGCATCTCCCTCGGGGGGAGCCACGGGAATTCCAGGCTTCAGATTGCCCGTGGGATCCAGCAGTACCGCACCCTCCGGGGTCAGTACACCGGCATCCTCACCTGCCAGCAGCACGCCGGGCAGGATATCTTCCAACGTGAAAGCATAGCCACGACCGGCCAACAGTTTATTATATTTTTCCACCATTCCGGCATCAAACTGATTGGTGCTGCTGTCAATGGGGAACATGCCAGATGCCTCGCCAATACCCAGCACTTTTCTGCCGGTCATCTTCCAGTGGACATAGCCTGCCAGTGTCGTCAAGAAGGAGATCTCCTTCACGTGTTCTTCGCCGTTCAGAATTGCCTGCTCCAAATGAGCGATAGACCACCGCTGGGGGATGTTAAAGCTAAAAAGCTGGGTCAGCTCCTCCGCCGCTTCTCCGGTGATGGTGTTTCTCCAGGTGCGGAAGGGGACCAGCAGATTGTCCTCCCGATCGAAGGGAAGGTAGCCGTGCATCATAGCAGAGAAGCCCAGCGCCCCAACCGAAGTCAGAACAACGCCGTACTGCTTCTTCACATCTGCAGCCAGCTTGGCATATGCGTCCTGCAGCCCCGCCCAGACAGCTTCCAGGGAATAGGTCCAGATCCCATTGACCAGCTGGTTCTCCCAGCCATGACTACCCGAAGCGATGGGACTGTGATCCGGGCCAATCAGAACCGCCTTGATATTGGTGGAGCCAAATTCCAGGCCCAGTGCGGTTTTGTTTTCCAGAATAGCAGATTTAATTGCCTCTGTAGAATTCACCATACGAAATCTTCCTTTCTGTCATCATAATAATCATTACTTTTCTGCATCCGCTGTCCTTATCATACCTGTTTCATAAAAAAAGTCAAGCATTTCCGGAACATCCCATAATAGAATGTGCGGCAGTGGAAAACAATCCTCTGCCGCACACCCAATAATGAGCGATGGAATAAAGCCTGATAATTATTTGACAACCAGGCCGGAGTTGCGGTCGCTGAACAGGGCCACTTCAATCATAAAGATAATGCCCATAATCAACTGCTGTGTCTGAGTCGCAAAGCCCAGCATAACCAGGCCGCTGGACAGCACCTTATAGGAAAGGACGCCAAGAATAATGTTGTAGAAACGGACCTTAGAACCGCCGGAGATGGGCATACCACCCAGAACCAGCGCGATCATAATCTGAGTTTCCAACTGATTGCCTGCGGTGGAGGTCACAGAACCAACCTTAACAGAGTTGATAAATGCAGCCAAACCGGTAATGCAGCCAGCCAGCATATAAATCAAAATCTTGGTACGCTCAACATTGATGCCTGCAAACCTTGCAGCGGTTTCACCGGCGCCGATTGCCTTCAATCTGCTGCCCAGGCCGGTAAACTCGAATACAAAGAAGGTGATTGCAAGAATAATGAGAGTAAAGGTCAGGTTAAATGCCATTGTGTTATACTTGGAGATATCAGCCACAGCATAAACAGGTGACTTCGTAGTTGCGAATGCGCACAGACCGCGCAGCAGGTACATCATACAAATGGTAACGATAAAGCTGGTGATCTTACGCTTCACATTGAAGAAGCCGTTGATAAAGCCAATGATACCCCCGACGACCACGCCGCCGATCACTGCCAGGACAATGTTGTAATTGGACAAGTAGCATACTGCGATTGAGGCCACGCCCAACATGGAACCCTGAGAAAAGTCCAGACCGCCCATAGTCATAACCATGAACACGCCGATGGACGAAATCATCAGCATATAGGATTGGCTCAGCAGCAGCTTTAGGTTTTTGGCAGCAAACAGCTTGCCGCCGGTCAGAATTGCAAAGAGGATACAGATAATCACAAAGCCGGCAATCGGAAGGATTGTATGTACCACCGGATTATCCAGAATATCCGAAATTTTGATTTTCTTTTTTTGAGCAGTTGCTTCCATTGAGGTTCCCTCCTTAAATCATCTTAGCGATCAAATCTTCATCAGTCAGGTCCTCAGAACGCATAAACTCACCGTTTATCTTTCCGTCCTTCATAATGATGATTCGGTCCGCCATACCCAACAGCTCCATGATTTCCTCGGAAATCATAATGATAGATTTGCCGTCTTTTCTCATATCATCCATCATGGCATAAATATCAGCTTTTACCTTGATGTCGATGCCGCGGGTAGGAGAGTCGAAGATAATCAAATCGGAACCCTTGCCGATCCATCTTGCGAGAACGACCTTCTGCTTGTTGCCGCCGGACAGCGCAGAAACAAACTGATCCACGTTCTGCATCTTGACGGACAGTGCCTTAGCATACTCATTTGCGAACTTGTGCATCTTCTTGCTGGTGAGTACCTTGCGCACCTTCAAGTCCTCAAGGGAGGGGAGGCAGATGTTGTCACAGATGGTATCATTGATAACCAGGGACTCATTGTCTCTGTCCTTGGAGGCGTAAGCCATACCGTGCTTGATTGCCGTGGCAATGTTATTGACCTGGGTTCCGTCGGCCAGGGTAACAGTACCCTTGCGGAAATAGGAAGCACCAAAAATCGCCTTGCCGACCTCATGCATGCCGCACTCAGACAGACCGCCGATGCCCAGGATTTCACCCTTATGCAGCTGCAAGGAGAAATCGTCTAATGCGCCGGGAACTGTCAGATGCTGCGCATCAATGACCACCTCATCAGAATATTTTTCGCCATAATCTGTGCGATAGTAATGGTCGCTCATTTCACGGCCCACCATCAGGCGGCGGAGATCATCCACTGTGACATCATTCTTATTGACGGTTGCGATGTAGTCACCGTCACGGAGAACGCTGATCATGTCGGACTGCTCCAGAACTTCCTCCAGGTCGTGGGAAATGAAGATCACACAGTTACCCGCATCGCGAACCCGGTGCATCACCTTAAACAGTTCTGCACGGCCGCCCTGGCCAAGGGCAGTGGTGGTCTCGTCCACAACGACAACCTTGGGATTAAAGTAGGTAGCCTTGACAATTTCGATCAGCTTGCGATCCTCAAAGTTGTATGCGTCGATGGGCCGGGCTGCGTTGATATAATTGAAGCCATAGGCATCCAGATACTCCTGTGCCTTCTTTATCATAGCGCCGGAATTCTTGACGCCATTCTTAATAAACATATCCTCATTGCCAAGGAAGATGTTTTCCGCAACGGTCAATCCGGACAGGGTACCAAGCTCCTGAACAATGATGGAGGCGCCCTGGTGATTTGCCTCGATCTGGTTCTTTGCGTGGATTTCCTTGCCATCCAGGATAAAAGAGCCGCTGTCAATGGAATAAATGCCGCAGAGCATTTGACAAATGGTCGATTTACCGGAGCCGTTTTCACCGATCAGGGCGTGAATCTCGCCGCGACCAAAGGTCAGGGAAACATTTTTTACGGCATGAGTAATGCCGAAGGATTTATCCAAATTTTTGCACTCTAATAATACGTCGCCCATAATCTAACCTCCTTATTTCACCACGGCGCCCTTAACAGGCTTGGTGGTCAAAGTAACAATCAGCAGCAGGGCGATACCGGTGATGATGTTCTGGACTGTAGTGGGTGCGCCCAAAGCAACAAAGCCGTTGAACATCAGCTGAATGATAAATTCGCCGACAACGATTGCAATAATGGGATGACCATACTTCCTGAAAGCCAGGCCGAAGAAGGTACCCATCAGAGGCGGGAAGTTACGGCTCATGGAAGCCAGATTGGTAACAGCAGTCATTGAGGTGCCGTAGCTGATGGTCAGAACAGCCTGAATGCCAACAAAGAAGCCGCAAAGCGTGAACGCCAGAATCTTATATTTGGGGACATTGACACCCATGTTCTTAGCAATAACCTCATTGCTACCGATGGCGTAGGTATAAGTGCCAACCTTTGTGTACTTCAGCAGGAAGCCGCAAAAGAAGTAAGCCAGCAGTGCCAGGATCAGGTTTGCAGGATAGGAGCCAAAGGCACGGAACTCAGAGTTCAGAACAGACTCGTGTCCGTTCGTGGCAAAGACCGCCAGGGCCTCGTAAATCAGGGACAGGCCAACCGTAACGATCAGGGACGAAATGTGGAACTTGATGTAGACAATACCATTGCACAGGCCGATCAGGGTACCGCAGATAACGGGAGCAATAATCAGGCCGAGATATCCAAGATGGAAAGTCTGACAGAAGGTAACTGCAATGACTGAGGACAGTACGATATTTGCACCGATACTGAAGTCGAAGGGACCCATGACGCAGATAAAATACAGACCGCAGCCGCCGACAGAGTAGATCAGTGCCAGCTTCAAATAGGTAAGCAGCTTATCGGGAGAGCCAAAGGTCGCGGGAGCCAGAATCTTGAACACTGCCCAGAACAGGAAGGCAAGCAGCGCAAGCAAGACAATACCATAATACTGGCTGTCTTTAAATTTTTTTAAACCACTCATATGAATTCCTCCAGGTTACAAAATGCCGCATTTTCTTCAGGCAGAAAATGCGGCACATTGTGAACAGATTTAGCCTGCGTGTCTTGTCATAACATCTTCAATGGACAGAGAGGTAGCCGCCTCGTTCAGGTCCTCAAAGCTCATCTCAGACAGACCAACGATCTCTTCATCGGTATAAGGCTCATCATCGATGAAGTAAGTCTCGTAGTTTGCATAGTCCTCAGAGGATGCGACAAAGATGTAGGGGAAGTTGATCTCCAGGCCGAAGGAACCCTCATCCTTGGCGTAGTTGCCGACAATGGCATTGTAGGTCATCAGGAATGCATACAGAGGATCGCAGAAGTGACCGCCGGACTCAGCGAACATACCGCCAGACGCAAGCTGATCAGCCAAATCGTCCAAGAAGTCAGTGGAGACAACGTCGATGGTGCCAGTCAGGCCATTGGTATCCAGAGCACCGATTGCGCCGACCAGAGGATCGCCGCCGCCGCCGGCAACGATCAGAGCATCCATGCCGGGGTTGGAGTTAACCAGGGACATAGCTGCGGTTGCGCCTTCCTCAGAGGAGGTGTTGGCGTAAACAGGCTCGGTGATGGTTGCGGGATCATTGGGGTTAGCAGCATTCCAGTCGTCAACAGCAGCCAGATAGCCGTTCCAGCGCTGCTGGAAGGTTGCATCACCCACAGTCCAAGCTTCCAGACCGATGGTTCTGTCGCCATTCTCCAGAAGCAGATTTACCAGGGTGTAGCCGTTGTTATACTCATCCTCATGGACGGCGCCCAGATAATACTTGGAATTGCAGGCGGTCTGATAGACCTCAGGGGAGTTCTCCTCAGAGATAATGCGGAAGAACTGGGTCAGATAAACACCATACTCCTCGCAGGTATTGATGGCGGAAGTCATTTCGGAATCAGCGGAGTTGCAGATGATAATACCGTCGCAGCCGGCAGCGCAGAGGGTTTCGACAGAAGAAGTGACCTGCTCGGAGACATGCCCCTGGTCAACGTACATAACCTTAACGCCCAGAGCATCGGCAGCCTTGTCGATGATGGCCTTGCACTGAGAGCCAAGAACATCAGTGGAACTCCAAATAGAGACGCCGATGGTAATATCGCCGGCGTTGCCGGCGTTACCGGCTTCACCGGAAGAATCCGCGGAACCAGAGGGATCAGTTTCACTGCCGCCACCGCAGCCGGCCAAGGACAGTGCCATGCTCATTGCCAGGATCAGAGCACAGATTTTACGAAATTTTGCTTTCATTTTTTTCCTCCTAAAATTCTTCATAGAATTTGACGAAAATCAAATCCACGCTGTGAACTTTTTCGTCATTTCCACTTATATTTATCATAAGCTGGATAAATTGTCAAGGGCTGGGAACGGTATCAAACAATATTATTTCCGAATTTATAAGTCGGATTTGATTATTCATTGTTTCTGAAAGAAGTAATCATTCAAATTTTGGCTTGAAGCCCTAAAATTTGGAAAAATTCCTTCAGCCGATTGACGTTATCAATGAAATATGCTATTCTTACTTTGTATTTTTAGGGCTTTTACAAGCACAAATATCTCTAAATAACACAAATTTATAGGAAAGAGGTAATTGATTATGTCCATGCGTGATTATGAATTCTGGTTTGTGGTTGGATCTCAGTTCCTGTACGGTGATGAAGTGCTGGAGATTGTCGAGAGCCGTGCAAAAGAGATGTGCGACGCCATGAATGCAGGCGGGATTTTGCCCTGCAAGATTGTCTTTAAGACCATTGGCGTGACCAGCAATGGAATTGCGGCGGCAATGAAAGAAGCAAACGAGGATGAAAAGTGCGCCGGTGTGATCACCTGGTGCCATACCTTCTCTCCCTCCAAGATGTGGATTCACGGCTTCAGCCTGCTCCAGAAGCCCTACTGTCACTTTGCCACCCAGTATAATCGAAATATCCCCAACAAAGAAATAGATATGGACTTTATGAACCTGAACCAGGCCGCGCACGGTGACCGGGAACACGGTTTCATCGGGGCGAGAATGAGACTTTCCCGCAAGATTGTTGCAGGCTACTGGCAGGATGAGGCAGTTCAGAAGGCGCTTGCCGACTGGATGCGGGCTGCTGTGGGCTATGCGTTCTCTCAGAAGCTGGTGGTTGTCCGCTTCGGCGATAATATGCGTGACGTGGCAGTTACCGAGGGTGACAAGGTCGAGGCTGAGATCAAGTTGGGCTGGCAGGTGGATTACTGGCCTGTTGGTCATCTGGTGGAGACCATGAACGAAGTCACCGAGGAAGAGATTCAGGCCAAATACGACGAGTACCTTTCCCGCTATGACGTGGCCACGGACAATCTGGACGCCATCCGCTATCAGGCGCTGGAAGAGGTCGCTATGCGGAAGATTCTGGATCGGGAAGGCGCCAAGGCGTTTATCAACACCTTCCAGGACCTGTATGGCATGAGACAGCTGCCCGGTCTTGCCTCTCAGAATATGATGGCGGACGGCTACGGCTATGGCGGCGAGGGTGATTGGAAGGTTGCCGCTATGACTGCCATTATGAAGGCCATGGCAGAGGGCATGGAGGACCAGGGCGTCTCCTTTATGGAGGACTATACCTACGATCTGGAACCCGGCAAGGAAGTATCCTTGGGCGCTCATATGCTGGAGGTATGCCCCTCTGTGGCGTCCGCTAAGCCGAGAATTGAGTGTCATTATCTTGGCATTGGCATGAACGCAGAGGATCCCGCCCGTTTGGTCTTTGAAGGCAAGGCCGGAGACGGCATTGTGGTCAGCCTGATTGATATGGGAGGCCGCCTGCGTCTGATTGTGCAGGATATTGAATGTATCAAGCCCATTTATGAGATGCCGAACCTGCCTGTGGCCCGTGTGATGTGGCGTGCAAAGCCCGATCTGCTGACTGGACTGAAGTGCTGGATCGAGTGCGGCGGCGCTCATCATACGGTTCTGACCACTGCTGTTTCCGCCCAGATGATGATGGACTGGGCGGAGATGATGCAGATTGAGTGTGTCCATATTACCGAAAAGACCACCGAGGAGGACCTCAAGAAGGAACTGTTCTTCAATGACATCGCATGGAAGCTCAAGAGCCTGTAAGGAGGAAATGACATGCTGGAAGAATTGAAGCAGAAGGTATTGGAGGCGAACCTGCTTCTGCCGAAGCACGGGCTGATTACCTTTACCTGGGGGAATGTTTCCGGAATTGACCGCGAGAAGGGCCTTGTTGTCATCAAGCCCTCCGGCGTAGAATATGATGAGATGACCGCCGGGGATATGGTTGTGGTGGATCTGGAGGGCAACCGGGTGGAAGGAAGGCTAAAGCCCTCCTCCGACACCCCCACCCATGTGGCGTTGTACAAGGCATTTCCCAGCATTGGGGGCGTGGTACATACCCACTCCCGCTGGGCAACCTCCTTCGCACAGGCAGGGAAGGGGATTCCCGCCTATGGCACAACGCAGGGCGACTATTTCTATGGTGAAATTCCCTGCACCCGGAAAATGACCCCAGCCGAGATCAAGGGCGAATATGAGCTGGAAACGGGCAACGTGATTATTGAAACCTTCCAAAGCAGAGGGATTGATCCGGTTCAGGTTCCCGCGGTTCTGGTAAATTCCCATGGCCCCTTCACCTGGGGATCAGATCCGTTTAATGCGGTTCATAACGCTGTGGTGTTGGAAGAGGTTGCATTTATGGCATTCCATGCCAGGATGATGAATCCCGATCTGCAGCCCATGCAGCAGGAGCTGTTGGATAAGCATTATCTCCGGAAGCACGGCGCCAACGCCTATTACGGCCAGGGCTGAGATCCGCAATGAGTGAGCATAATCAGGAACAAGCGCAGGAAGCGATGAGCCTGTTGGAGCTGGTCAACCGGATGGAAGGCGTGATTGAGCAGTACATCGCGGACAGCAACAGTCTAAAAAAAGAGGACGTCAACGGAAAAGGTTTTTTGGGATCCATTCGAAACGCCCTCAGTGGCCAGAATAATTTCCGGGAGCACCCGATCCACCTGAAGTTTTTCAACGATATTGAACAGTGTATCAAAGAGATCTCCGAAGCTCCGGTGGAAAGCGAAGAGGATCGCTTGCAGATCCTGCGGGCGGTTCGCATGGTGGCAATTCCGCGCCAGCCCGGCTGGAACGTCACTCAGAATTGGTGCCTGTCCGTAATCGGCCCGGTGTGTCAGCCGTTGATCCACTATTTGACAGCTGAGGAGCTTCATCCCATTCAGGAGGCCTACGGCGTTGAATTTCCGCGCCGCAGCCGGCTCCCCAGACAGCAGGAATTTTATACGGCCATGTGTGAGCAGCTGAATATTCCGAAAAAAAACCGGCATTGATTCCGACAGGGTCATATCCCTGCGCCAAACATAAAAACTGCCGAGGGGTGGATCAGTTCCATCCCTCAGCTTTTTGTGCTGGGTTTTATGATAGGGCATCGAATCTCCGTGCGGTTGATTTTCACGGGATATCTGTTATAATATCCGCAAAGATATGAATTTGCCTTCTATCAGAAACAGGGAGGGGCAGCTTATGAAGGATATCCTGCAAGCGCCGTTTATTCAAGACATGGTGCGCACTGCAACAAATATGTACCAGCACGGCTGGGACGAGCGCAACGGCGGGAATATTAGCCTGCTGCTCCGGAAGGAAGAAGTACGTGACTATGTGGATTTGAAACGGGTTTCGCGGGAGATTCCCACCGGTTTTCAAGCCTCTGGGCTGGACGGGAAACTGTTTCTGGTTACGAGCGCAGGCAGCTACTTTAAAAACATCCAATATGCCCCGGAAAAATGCCTGGGCCTGATCCGGATTGCAAAGGAAGGTCAAGCAGCCCAGGTGCTATGGGGGTACAAGGGCGGAAATCGTTTTACCTCAGAGCTTCCGGCCCATCTGATGAGCCATCGGGTTCGGCTGTCGGTAAACCCGGGTCATCGGGTGATTATGCACTGCCATCCGGACCACCTGCTGGCAATGACCTTTGTCCATCCTCTGGAGGAACGGGCATTTACCAGAACGCTATGGAGAATGTGTACGGAATGTATGATGGTGTTTCCGGATGGTGTAAACGTTCTGCCCTGGATGATGTGCGGGACGAACAAGATTGGGGAAGCCACCGCTGAAAAAATGAAAACCGCCCGGCTGATCGTCTGGGCCCAGCACGGAATCTACGGTGCTGGGGCTGACCTAGACGAGGCCTTCGGGTTAATCGAAACCGCCGAAAAGGCTGCCGGGATCTATATGCAGATTGCGCATCTGCCCATCCTCAATACCATCACAGATGCGCAGCTACGGGAAATTGCCGCCCATGTGGGCGTTGTTCCTCGGGAAGGATTTCTTGAATGATCGGAGGGGAGAGAAGCAGATGGAACAAAAGGAAATCAAGGCCCTGCTGCAGCAGGTTGCAGATGGGACAGCCACAGTGGATCAGGCATTTCTGAAATTAAAGGACGCGCCCTATCAGGACCTTGGCTTTGCAAAGCTGGATCATCACCGCTCTCTGCGTCAGGGAATTGCCGAAGTGATCTACGGTGCCGGAAAAACACCGGAACAGATCAAGCAAATTGTCCAGGCCATGCTGGAACACGGCCAGAAACTGGTCCTGATTACCAGAATGTCTATGGAGGCAGCCCAGCAGCTCCGCGACATCGAAGGGTTCCAATACAATGAGTTTAGTCAAGTGGGAATTGTCGGCCCGTTTCCGGAAGCGGATGGAAAGGGAACCATCCTTGTGGCAACTGGCGGAACCAGCGATATGAAGGTGGCAGAGGAAGCCGCTCTGACCGCGGAGGCCTTTGGAAATACGGTAATACGGCTTTATGATGTGGGGGTAGCTGGACTTCATCGGCTATTGGATCATACGGAGGAGATCATGTCCGCCCGGGTGATTATTGCCATTGCCGGAATGGAAGGAGCTTTGGCCAGCGTCATTGGCGGTTTGGCGGATTGCCCGGTGATTGCAGTTCCAACCAGCGTCGGCTACGGTGCGTCTTTTCGGGGCTTGTCCGCTCTGCTGTCCATGCTGAATTCCTGCGCCAGCGGGGTCAGCGTGGTCAATATCGACAATGGCTTTGGAGCGGGGTACCTAGCCAGTATGATTAACCACATGGATTAAGCTCAGCCTTTTTAAGCAGGTCAATTCAAAACTCCAGCCGCTGTCATGTTGGCAGCGGCTTTTTTGCGGAGGAGGCGAAAGGGGTTGACAAGCGCTAAGGATTGAGATAAAATAAAACCCGGCAAAATGAAAGTTTTGCCGGGTTTTGGCGGATGTTTTTGAAAGGAACCCATTGCTATGCTGAACTATCGCTCAGAAGCGCCCACACTGGTGCGTGAATTCCTCAACTTCTATGAGACACAGAATTATTCTCTCAGTACGATTGATGAGTATTATTTGGATCTCCGTGTTTTTTTCCGCTTTATGAAAATTCAAAAGCAGAAAGTCGGTGCGGACATCCCGTTTGATGAAATTCCCATTCGGGACATTAACTTGGAATTCATTCGAGATATTTCCCGTCTGGATATTTACGATTATCTGGACTATATGCGTCGGGATCGTGAGTTGGACTCCAACGGCGACGTCGGCATGGCGGCCAGCAGCCTTTCCCGCAAGCTGTCTACATTGCGGGCATTTTTCAAATTCCTCGTCATTGACAAAGAGGTTTTGACCGTAAATCCCACGGACGGCGTCCCTACACCGCGGCTGAAAAAATCCCTGCCGCATTATTTGACGGTTGAGGAATGTTATCGCCTGCTGTCCTCAGTCAGCGGCCGGCATGCGGAACGTGACTACTGCATTCTGATCTTTTTTTTAAACTGCGGTATGCGTGTATCTGAGCTTGTAGGAATTAACCTTCCTGATATTCAGGGCGAAACCCTTCGTCTCCATGGCAAAGGCAACAAAGAGCGCATTGTCTATCTGAATGAAGCCTGCAAACGGGCGCTCCAGGACTATTTGGCGGTGAGAAACGATAAAGGAGTCCCGCAAAAGGACAAAAACGCGCTGTTTTTGACACAAAAGTCTTCCAGAATGAGCGTGGACGCTGTGCAGGACATGCTGGACAAATACCTGAGAAAAAGTGGTTTGGATCCAAAGCTTTACTCCCCGCACAAGCTGCGCCACACCGCCGCAACGCTGATGCTGCAAAACGGCGTGGACATTCGCACACTCCAGGAGGTTCTTGGGCACGCTAATTTGAGCACCACACAGATCTATACGCACATTGACAATGAAGGACTGCGCATAGCCGCCCAGGCAAATCCTCTGGGCAAGCTGAAAAAGGAAGATCTTTAATTTCTGTCTTCACCTTTGTCGAAAGACGACATAAACTGAAAACAGAGGTTGGTCCTCAAATCAGTTAAGGAGGAATGTCAGTTGCAGACAAGAATTGTTCACGGCTTCCAAGATTACAACGCAGACGAAATGGCCCCCTCCCCTGCCTGCAAAAATGACCGGCACGGTTCTCTGCCGGAATGTGCGCCGCTGGCGGTACCCTTCGTTCCCTTTCAAAGCACAAATTCCAAACAGTACGGCAAAATGGATGCACTCAGCGCCGGTACCCTTTTTCCCGGTTTAAATCTTCCCTTCCGAATTAAAACAGAGGCCACAGATGTAATCAATACCCCTTTGGCAGAGCTGCAGGCCCTGGGCTTTGTGATTACCGAGCTGGGTCTCTATCTGGACACTCACGCAGAGGATGCGGAAGCATTTGCCCTTTACCAGACCTATGCAAAGCTACTGGAGGAAGGACGCAGAACCTATACAGCCAAATATGGTCCCCTGATGCAAATTGATGCTGCCAACGACAGCTATTATACCTGGCTGAATGATCCATGGCCCTGGGAAGGAGGCAAAGCCTGATGTTCCATTATGAAAAACGCTTGGAGTATCCTGTTCGAATCAAGCACCCCAATCCTACTCTGGCGGCTCAGATTATCTCTCAGTACGGCGGTCCCGACGGTGAATTAGGCGCATCCCTCCGCTACCTGTCTCAGCGCTACTCCATGCCTTATCCAGAGCTGAAGGGGCTGCTGACCGATATAGGTACAGTGGAGTCAAAATGAGACTCAGGCCCTGAAACCGTTGAAATTTCAAGGTTTTTCGACTGGCCCTCAGAGGGGGATACATCGGGGTCATT
>CAZVVH010000010.1:0-19963 GCA_964630475.1 uncultured Oscillospiraceae bacterium
TTCGAAATTTCAGATGTAAGAGCATATTCTGCTCCCAGCCGTTATGGCGGCCCTAGCATGACATGATAGGGCCGCCTTGTTCTCACCACCGATGACCACGACTTCTTTACCAAGCTGCTTCTCTTTCCCAAAAGCGTTTAAGGTGTTCCAACACAGGATTTCAACCCCATTGATTCTGGGCACTTTGGGCAAAACACCGATTGCAACTACGACAGCATCGTAATTTTCTGCTTTGATTTTTTTCCGGTACCGCCTCTGTGTTTAGCCGCACATCAATCTGCATGTGATTCATCTGTGCAATCAGACAATTACGATAGCGCCGCACAGGCCACTTAAAGGTTGGATAGTCTGCGTGGTACAGCTGTCCCCCCAGTTTGCCAGTCTTTTCAAATAGGGTCACCTGATATCCCCGCTCCCAGCAGAACATTGCACAGCGCATCCCGGCAGGGCCGCCGCCCATGATGGCGACTCGCTTTGCTCCAGAAGCAGGCTTCGTCAAGTGGTTTAACGTATGATTGATGCATAGCTTTGGATTGACACTGCAAGCGCTATTCCAATGGCCTTCCAAAGAAGGGACATGGCACTTATTGCAGCGAATACAGGGAACAATGTCCTCTCCGCGTCCGTCCAAAAGCTTTTCATAAGACTCCATGTCGCAGAAGAATGCTCGAGCCGCGGCAATTAGATCTGCTTTTCCTTCGGCTAGAATCCGTTCAGCATCATCTGGATCTTGATAGCCGCCGATCACTTCGGTCAGAATATGGATGGTGGAATTCGTGACGGTCTACAGCAAGGATGACATTCTCTTTACCATGAAGGACGGAACGGAAATCAGGGTATGATACAACAGAAAAATAAGTTCCCGGCTGTCGGATTTGATTCCGATGGTCGGGAACTTTTGTATATCGTTAAACTGGAATATTATATTAAGCCTCAACTGTCTTCCATTTTCTCATAACAATTATTAGCACAATGTCAACTAATATAAAGCCAATTCCACCAATGATCCCTGTTAGATCTGGCCCCCAAAATGTATTCGGTTTGTTGGACATAAAAAGTGAAGACGGTGCCCAGGTGTCCATGCCATTTATAGCAGCATGAAACAAAACTGAAGGCCATATTGAATGTGTCTTATAAGTCAGAAATCCGTAGATGATTCCTAAAACAGTACATATAGGTTACAAGCTCGGTTACGTTACTGATGGGCCGGGAAAGCAGCTTTGCCGTCACCACATTGGCTGTTGCAGCCGGTGCGATGATAAAAAGTGCTACAGCACCAAACGCCGAAATCGCTTTTACGATTTTCGTAAAAATGGTGTCTGATTTTACAAACCATACAGGAATGTTTTGTTTCTCCTTCACATCTTTTTCCTTCTTTCAATGTCAAAATTATAGATTTATTGCCTTTTTTTGTCCAATTTCCTTTTGGGATGTGCAGATAACCATTTGGTTTGATATAATATTAAAAAGGAGTGTGAAGCGCAATGACAACTGTCCAAATGGAATATTTTCTTGAGGCTGCCCGTTGACTGAATTTTACAACGGCAGCGGAGCATCTGTATGTCACACAACCTGCATTGAGTAAACAGATCCTGGCCATTGAACGCCAATTGGATATTGCGATTATGGAGGATCAGCAATTTAAATGATGAGATCATTTTTGCGGTTCAAAAACTCCTTTTTAGAAAGATGGGGATTCCGGATATGGAGGATTATGAGAGGTTGGCGGAGGTTCTGCCCATTATCATGCTGAAGGGAGATAGTTTTGAAACGCCGGTCAGGGATGTGCTCCGGGAATTAAGCCTTCTTCAGCATATGACTTCCTTTGAGCGGAAGCAGGTGAGGTATGTTTCCTCCATTGGCGCAATTCCGCTGCTGGTTACAGCGGGGCTGGGCATGACCGTTGGAAATGTCTCCTATGTGCTTCAGAACGAACCAAAGGTGCAATTTATATGTAAGAATCCGGCAAATCGAATCTCGAAGGGAATCTTCTGGAAAACGGAAAATCAAAATTCTTTGATCCCCATTTTTATTCAGCTGTTGAAACAGGAGATTGCCGTAAAATCCTTAGGTAGGGAGCGCATTGATGGGGCTTAGCCACAGCGGCTTGGCACTTTTTTCATAGCTGGAGAATCAAAAGAAGCTTGTTATGGACAAAATGACGAAAAATGACCCGAATAATTTATCAACTATTGCAGATAGACAAATTGGAAAAATTCTGTTAAAATAATGGCAGAAAGTAAATAGACGGGATTGTCACCCTTTTCATAGGAGCATTACCCAGGGATTTCAGAGCAGTACGCCCTGATGTCCTTGGGTATTTTTGTCGTTTGGGCAAAACGTGATCTGCGGGGATGGGCAGGCAAGCCCAAAGCCTGTGTGCTTCCGATGCAGGGAAACAACCTTCGGCAAGGCTATCCCCAATGTGAGAGCACCATAAGGAAATTTTCAAAGAAAGGAGGAAAGTGCGCACCCCAGACCGAAACCTTACAAAATTAAAAAAAGGAGAGAATTTACATGATGAGAAATGTTCGTAAAGCCATCACAATGCTGCTGACTGCGTCATTGGCAGTTTCCTGTCTTTCCATCTCAGCAGCGGCCACATCCTGCGACGGCGGCAAAGATTGCCCCAGCGGGAGATTTACCGATGTGAAGCCGTCAGACTGGCACCATGAGTACGTTGATTACGTGGCGGAGCGGGGGCTGATGGTCGGCATCTCAGACACCGCCTTTGGTCCAGACGTTACCTTGAGCCGCGGCATGGTGGTGACCATTCTGTACAGCTATGCGGGCAAGCCCGATGTTTCCGGAAAGGCCTTGACATTCCAGGATGTGCCCGCAGGTGCTTATTATGAGAACCCTGTGAAGTGGGCGGCGGATCACGATGTCGTGGCCGGCAGATCCGACACCATATTTGACCCTGAAGCTGACATCACCAGAGAAGAACTGGTCACCATTTTGCGCAGCTTCGCCAAGTCCCAGGGCGTGGATGTCAGCGCCCGGGAGAGCCTGGGCGCCTATCCTGACGCAGACCAGATCAGCGAGTACGCCCTGGAGAATATGTCCTGGGCGGTTGCCGCAGGGCTGATGGTGGGCGATGAAAACGGCAAGCTGAACCCCGGGGCAGGCACCACCCGTGCGGAGGCTGCTGTTATGCTGATGCGCTTCATCGAGAACGTCCTTGAGCCTGCTGCAGCGCCTGTGCTCAGCGTGACCAGCGATATCTTCGGCTCCGGCGATACCGGCGGCAAGACCAGCATGAAAAACACCCTGCTGACCGCCTCCGGCCCGGGTGACCAGCGCATTGCTTATTCCGATCCTGAGACGGGTGAGCGAATCTATTATCCTTCTGACGCAGTTATCGATCAGCCCGGTGTCACCTATACCGGCTCTGCGGTTCTGACCTTGTCCGGTGACGTAGACGACAGCAAGATTGACAGCAGCAAGGCTGTGGTGGAATTGGTTGACGGCGACGGCTATTATGCCGAAGAACTGGTTCTGGCTGCAAATACGCTGACTGGTACGTGGAAGAACGGCACTTTGGAGTACACCCTGAAAGAGGGTGACCTGGAGTGGTATACCGGCGATTATAATCTCATTGATGACAACAGTGGCCGTGAGTGGAGCGTTCTGGGCGGCGACGGCAACGGCGTCTATACCTTCAACTTTAAGGTCAGCGGCATTACCTATAATGGCGAGCCTGTAAACGATGTTACCTTTAAGGTGCAGGTTTACATCTGGGGCCGCACGGGTACCGATCTGGCTCCCACCATCACCGACCTGGTGGCCGAGAACAATCTGCCCTCCGGCACCAGCCAGACCAGCGACATCCAGTGGACTTGGGTTGGTGAAAAGGGTGACTTCCTGGGTGCAGAGGCAAAGCCCGTCCTGGCCGATGACAAGCAGGATGACTTCTTTATCACCTGGCCCACCGGCACTGACGCTTCCGGCCTGACTGCAAAGGATGTTACCGTTACCCTGAATACCCAGTATGGCGAGAGCTATGTGCTCAAGTCTGAGGGGGAGCATATCCAATATGCCGTATTCTCTGACAAGGGAGAGACTCAGGTGGCTGTGACCTTCCGGCATGCTGCCTTTACTCCCGTGTTTAACACCATGACGATCGAAGTGAACAATGGCAATGGCCTGACTGCCTCCAAGACCTATGATATCGCCAGCGTGTACGCCTACATGGTACAGCAGGGTGGCGGCGGCATCACGGTGGACGGCACTGTCACCGCTTATAGCTACTATGGCTATGAGGGACTCACGGTTGACAACGCAGTACAGGCAACCTATACTTTGAGCTATCAGGATGAGGATGGCACTACTTGGTACTATAACCAGGCAGGCGGCGTGTCCCAGGCAGTAGAAAAGACATCTGTCGGCTTCATGGGCGAGGAGAGCGTTACACTGGCAGCTCCCGATGACGCGGCGGTTTATAATGCCATGGGCGAGGATGACTGCGACGTGCAGTTTATTGTCAACACCCTGTATGTCAAGACCCGTCTGAACAAGACCGAGGTCAAGACCGTTGACGGCAAGGAGATCACCTTTACAAAGACCTATACCAGCGGCCAGATTGGAAATTGGGATGGCGTTTCCGTGGCTCCCGGCTACCTGGCAGCCTCCGGCTTATCTCCCAACCAGCAGTGGGCCTGGTCCGATTACTATGGATCTGGATGGTCCCCCGAGCTTTATGTCTATCCCACCAGCATTCCTTACACCCATGATGGCGTGTTTGGCGACTGGGCTGACAGCTATGTTACCTATTATAGCTGCTCTGTAGACCGGAATACGACCCTGTATCTGGGCATCCGGGAGGATGGCTGGTACTTCTTGACCGGCGTTCCCGGCTCCGGCGCAGTGTCTGGCACCGGCGTATTGGCAGAGAAGACTCAGGGTCGGGGTCCCCAAGCCACGACAGTTACCGCCTTTACCTTTGATGAGGCCGGCCAGAAGGTTCTGGACGAGGCTGGTATCACTCCCTGGTATTCCTATGCTGTCCTGACCACTGGCGGCATCAGCAACAGCTTCTCCTTCGCCACCGATGTTTCTGAGGCCCTGATCTCTGATCAGAGCGCCTACACTATCCAGACGGTGGCAAATGAGGACTCTGACACTGGTTACACTACCACCATCACTGTCAAGGACAACGGCTATAAAAACGTCTATGCTTATGGCGACTGGGTGGCTGTGGACGAAGATGGAAACGAATATGGCCCCGATGAGTGGTACAATGGCCTGGAGTATGCAACCTCTTCTGTCCTTCCTCTGACCAAGAATGCAGAGGGCGACTGGGAGCTGACGGTTGACCTGGCCAGCAGTGTCATGGGCGTTATCGCCTATCATGACGTGTGGGAAGAGAGCCTGGTCTCCCTGTTCCCCCAGAAGATCTCCTTCTACGTTCCCTATGACCCGGTGAAGCAGTCTGAGTCCACCGATTGGACCCTTGCGTTCCCCGCCTCTGAGACCGGCGTTGAAGCCGGTACCATCGAGTACACAACCACCGACACAGGGCTTTCCGTCAGTGTCTACACCCCTGCTGGTTACAGCAACAGCGGCGAGGGCTATCCCGTGGTCTATCTGATCCCCGGCGGCGGCTCTAACTACAAGTCCTGGTTCACTGACGGCATGGTTGGCAATATCTTCGACAACGAGATTGCATCCGGCGAGGTGGCGCCCACCATCCTGGTGTCCATGCAGCGGGAGGACGTCAACGGCGACAACGGCAGCTATCTTGAAAGCATTATAGCTTGGGTAGAGGCAAACTACAATGTGGCAGAGGGCACAGAGAACCGTTCCTTGGCTGGCGTTTCGATGGGCAGCGTTGCTGCCAGCCAGATTTGGCTCAATAACCCGACGCTGGCTCAGTATTATGCCTTCTTGAGCGGCGGTGATACGGAAACCTTCAAGGGCGCTGCGCAGGAGGGGGTAGAGTTTACTTATGGAGAGCTGGATTCCGAACTCCTTGAGAAGATGAAGGCGGCGACTTACTTCCTGGGCGGCGGTACCACAGACTTTAACATGTATGAAGGCGATGCGGGTTCCGCTTCTGTCACAGATATAGATGCTTGGATGACTCACTATGGAATTATCCATAATGCAAAGGGCAATGGCAGCTATGATATCACTGTCGGCGACCACAACTGGCCTATCTGGATGAAGCTGATGATGACATACGCATCTGACTATCTCTGGAACTAACATCCCATAGCAGCGCAGGGGGCGCGGCTGCTCCCCCTGCGCTTTCAAAAATATCATCAAGAACGGAGAGACCATTTATGAAGAGCTTTCGTTATATGATTACAAAGTCAGAAGGGATCCATGCCCGTCCCGCCGGCCTGCTGGTGAAACAGGTAAAGAACTATTCCAGCACCGTCACCATCGAAAAGGATGGCAAGCAGGTCAATGCCCTGAAGCTGATGGCCCTGATGGGCCTGTGTGCGAAGCAGGGCGATACTGTCACTGTTGCCGTGGAGGGAACGGATGAGGAAAAAGCCGCCGCTGAGCTGGAGGCTTGGATGAAGGAGAACCTTTAAAAAGGGGGAGAATACGATGCTGACCATTCAGGGACAAGGAGTTTCCGCAGGCATTGCCATTGGGCCGCTGCACTTTTTCCGCCGGACCAGTCGTGCCATCGTCCGCCTTCAGGTGGAGGACACGGCGGCGGAATGGCTCCGGTTCACCGATGCACAAAGCAGGGCCATGGAGGAACTGGGCTGGCTGGCGGAGAAGGCTCGGGCAGATGTGGGCGAGGACGCAGCACTGCTGTTTGAGACCCACCAGATGATGGCAGAGGATTTGGACTACGTGGAGGCCATTCAGGAGCTGATCGGCGGCGGGCTGAACGCGGAAGCGGCGGTTACCGATGTGGCCGCCCAGTTTGCCGAGATGTTTGCCTCTATGGATGACGCATACATGCAGGCCCGTGCCACCGACGTGCGGGATGTGTCCCGCCGGATTGTTGGCATCCTGCAGGGCCTGGGGGAGAGCGGCATTGAAACCGACGGGCCGGTCATTCTGGTGGCCGACGATCTGACCCCCAGTGAGACCGTGCAGTTGGACAAGGATAAGCTGCTGGGCTTTGTGACCTCCGCAGGCTCATCCTCCGGCCACACCGCCATTCTGGCCCGCACCATGGGGATTCCTGCCATCATCGGCGTGGGGGATGCCCTGAAGCCGGAGCACGAGGGCAGAGAGGCCATTATTGACGGCGCCACCGGCCAGGTGGTGTTGGAAGCGGATCCGTTGACGCGGGAGTCCCTGCTGAAGAAGCGGGCGGAGCAAATTGCCCTCAAGGAGCTGCTGGAAAGCCTGAAGGGGAAGGAGAATATCACCCCTGACGGCCGGAAGATTGACATCTACTGCAATATTGGCAGTCCAGAGGATGTGGCTGCGGTCAAAGTCAATGACGGCGGCGGCGTGGGCCTGTTCCGCAGCGAGTTTTTGTACTTGGCCTGCGAGGACTATCCCACGGAGGATCAGCTGTTTGAGGCCTATCGGTCCGCTCTGACGGCCATGGAGGGCAAAACCGTTATCATCCGCACACTGGACATCGGCGCCGATAAGCAGGTGGGTTACTTCGGACTGGAGAAGGAAGAGAATCCCGCCATGGGCATGCGTGCCCTGCGGATCTGCCTGACCCGGCCGGAGGTGTTCCGCACCCAGCTCCGGGCACTGTACCGGGCTTCCGCCTATGGCAGGCTGGGAATTATGTTCCCCATGATTACCAGCGTTTGGGAGTTCCGGGAGTGCAAGCGGGCATGCCTGGCTGTGCAGAAGGAGCTGACAGAGGAGGGCGTTTCCTTTGACACGGCCGTCCAATTGGGCGTTATGATTGAAACCCCGGCGGCAGTGCTGATGAGCGACCGGCTGGCCAAGGAGGCAGACTTCTTCTCCATAGGCACCAACGATTTGACCCAGTACACCCTGGCCTGTGACCGGCAGTGCTCCAACCTGGGCCGTTTCTATGACCCCCACCATCCCGCCGTCTTGCGGGCCATCAAGCTGGTGGCGGATAATGCCCATAAGCAGGGCAAGTGGGTCGGAATCTGCGGCGAGCTGGGGGCGGATTTGGAGCTAACAGAGCTGTTTTTGGCCATCGGCGTAGATGAGCTGTCTGTCACCCCCAACATGGTCCTGCCTCTGCGAAACGCCGTGCGCAATGCCGCCGGCGCGGACGCGGGGCAAAAGCTGCTGGAGGAGCTGCTGTCCGATTGAGAAGCTGAAAATCCGGTTTGGATGGTAAAAATGGTTTGCATTTGCGAATGCAGAACCGATGGAATTGGTTAAAATAGCCAAAAATGAATTCGCTTTTTCGGAGAAATTGCGCGTAGACAAGAAAGCAATTTTTTGGTAAGATACGCTTAGAAAAACGAATACCAATTTGGCTTGTTACCCTTTATAAATTATAAAAGGGGCATTACCCAAGGTTGTCGGTGCACATTCGGGTGCTCTGATTTACTTTGGGTATTTTTGTTTGTATGTATTAGCAGAGGCGCGCTGCTGACTGATCATAAGGTTCAAAGAGAGACAATGTGTAAAGGAGGAATATCCATGGAGGATGCCATTCTAATGGAAGTCATTCCGCTGGTTGGCGGTAAAGATAACATTAGCTTTCAGAATATAGGGCATGGACAGCTTTATATTCGATTAAAGGATCAAACCCTGGCGGATATTCCCGCTTTGCAGGGACTGGACGGTGTGGAGAGAGTAAGCCTGAAAAACGGCCAGCTCAACATGGTCCTTTCTGAGAAAAAGAAGGAGGAAAGTTCTATGGCAAGTAATAAGCAAATTGCAAAAGATGTGCTTCAAGCGGTAGGCGGCAAAGAGAATATCTCTAATTTGACCCACTGCATGACGCGGCTCCGCTTCAATCTGAGAGACGAGAGCGTTGCCGACAAGGACGCCATTAAGAAGATTGAAGGCGTACTGTCCGTGGTTTCTGCTCCCGGCCAGCTCCAGGTTGTTATTGGCAACAACGTGGATAAGGTCTACGATGAGCTTTGCGCCATGGGCGGCTTTGAGAAGCAAACGGCCATTAATGAGAATCTGGATAAGAGACGGAGAGAGCCGGGCGTAAAGGGCTTCTGCAAGTGGTTCTTTGGCGGCATCCTGGATGGTGTTTCCGGCTGCGTGGTTCCACTGATCCCTCTGCTGATGGTGGCTGGCCTTCTGAAGATGATCCCCGTGCTGTTCAGCGGCACCCTCAGTGTCATGAGCGCTGACAGCGACATATACACGTTACTGACCTTTGCGGGCGATGCGGGCCTGTACTTCCTGCCCATCGCTGTTGGTTATAGCGGCGCAAAGAAATTTGGCGCTTCTCCCATCCTGGGCATCCTGTTGGGCGCCATGCTGGTGCATCCCACCTTTATCGCCATGGCAACCGCCGCAGATCCGGTGTCCTTCACCGTATTCGGCATCCCCTGTACGCTGGAGAATTATTCTCAGACCATCGTTCCTATGATCCTGGCTACTTGGGCAATGGGCTATGTGGAGCGCTTCTTTAAACGGTACATCCCTGAATTCCTGTCTACTGTGTTCACTCCGCTGCTGACCATTGTTGTCATGATCCCCCTGACCTTCTGCCTCTTCGGCCCTGTGGGCTATTGGCTGGCCGGTGGCGTCTATGATATCCTGAACGGTCTGCACACGATCGCTGGCCCTGTGGGCTATGCTGTAGTCTGCGCCCTGTGGCTGCTGCTGCTGACCACTGGCATGCATCAGGTTCTGATTGCCATGGCTCTGGTGAGCCTGTTCTCGGGCACCCCCGACAACTTCGTTATGTCTGCTTCCGGCCTGTCTGCTTTCGCAACCTACGGCGTTATCGTCGGCGGTTTCATCCGTGCCAAGCGGAAGGAGACCCGCGTGGAGTTGGGTGGTTACTTCCTGTCCAATGTCTTAGGCGGTGTCGGCGAGCCTGTGCTGTATGGCTTTATGCTGAAGTATAAGAAGCCCCTGATCGGCCAGATTGCCGGCGGCTTCGTGGGCGGCCTGGTGGCTGGCTTCGCCAATGTCACTGTTTATCAGGCTATGCCCGTTCTGAACTTCCTGAACTTCCTGGGCTATGTCGGCGGAAGCACCAGCAACGTTGTCTGGGCTGCGATTTCGGCTGCCGTGTGCGTGGTGGTCGCTGCAATTGTGACTGTGCTTGTCGGCTTCGATGAGGAGGCTGTCGACAAGGCTGCGGTCTGATTCGTTTCCCCGTTTTCTGTAGTGGTAAGTTTGGGGTAGGAATGGAGAGGATCCTCCTATATGCAGCTGAGTAAAACGATGAAATCTAATTAATTGCCAAAATTCTATGCAAGGCGGCTGCGAGTTCCTTCCTCATCGTAGCCGCTTTGCGGTATTTATCAAGAAAGGTGCTGTATCTATGTTTACTTCGGAACGAGTTTCTGCTCATTTGACCCGTATCATTACTCCCTGTGGGGTATGTATGTATCTGGCCGAGGGCACAGAAAGGGCTGCTTTGCTGGACACCGGCTTTGGCTTTGGGGATCTGAAGGGCTATGTGGAGTCTCTGACCGGCAAGCCCTACGATGTGATCCTGTCCCACGGACACATGGATCACGCCGGCGGCGCGGTGCAGTTTGACACGGTCTATTTGAACCAGCGGGATTGGGAGCTGGAGAGGTGGCACAGCACCCGTCAGCGCCGCATCTGGGATGTACAGCACGGCCCGGGCGGCATGCCGGAGGGCGTGACAGAAGCCGATTTTCTTCCATCCCGGACTGCACCCTATCTTCCGGTAGGGGAGGGGGATGCGTTTGATCTTGGCGGCGTGACCGTACAGCTCATCGCGGCGGCTGGCCATACTCCGGGTTCCTTGATTTTCTTAATCCCGGAGGATCGGGTTGCAATTTTCGGTGACGCCTGCGGCGAGCACACGCTGCTGCTCTTTGAGGAGAGTGTGCCCATTGCGGAATATTGCCAAAGCCTGCGCCATGTTCAGACCTATGAGGATCAGTTTGACACGGTTTTGCGCAATCATGGCAACTTCAGCTCACCCAAACAGATTTTAGCCGATAATATTGAGCTGTGTGAGGAGATTCTGGCAGGAACGGATGCGGCGATTCCCTCCGACTTTATGGGTCAGAAGGGGTGCCTGGGCCGTCCTGAGGAACATCCGGGAAAGGCGGGCAATATCCTGTACAGCCCCGATAAGAAATATTGAGCCTGTCCTATTGCTTCCAAAGGAGATGAGGACGTGTGGATCACAAAGAAAATAAATAATAATGTGGCCTTGGCTAAGGACGGCGCGGGAAAAGAGATTGTGGTGTTCGGACGGGGAATAGGATTCCCTTCCATGCCCTATGAGCTGACCGACCTGTCCAAGGTCCAGCGTACCTTTTATGATATCAAATCCGCCAACGTGGAGATGATCGCGTCGCTGCCCGAGGATGTGATCCTGCTGGCCGCCGACATTGTGGAGATCGTCCGGTGTGAATTGAAGTGCGACCTGAATCCCAATCTGCCCATTACCCTGGCGGATCATATCAATTTCGCCATAGAACGTTCTCAAGCGGGCATGGAGCTGCACAGCCCCCTGACATATGACATTGCGCATTTTTATCCCACTGAGGTAAAACTGGGCAGACAGGCGCTGGAGATCCTCCGCCAGAGGCTGGGGGTAGATCTGCCGGAGAGCGAGGCTACCAATGTTGCCCTACATCTCATCAGCGGTGAGATGGAAAACACGGATATGCATATGACGCTGACGGCCACCAAGGTGATCCGGGATATCACCGGGCTGATCGAGGAGACCCTGGGGGTTACGCTGAATACAGCCGGCTTCAACTACTCCCGCTTTGTCATGCACATCCGCTATCTGCTTCAGCGAATGGAGCAGGGAACCCAGGAAACCAACGGCATGAGCTCCGCCATGGGCGCTCTCATTAGCCTCTATCCCGACGTCTATCGCTGTACTATGAAGATTGTGGCCTACTTCTTCAATGAGTTCCGTTGGGAGTGCAACGAGGATGAAAAACTGTATCTGTTTATGCATATCAACCGCCTAAAGGAACGCAATAATTCCTAGGGCAGGAGGTGGAGTGATGAAGCGATTGCTGATGCGGGCCGATGACTTGGGATTCAGCGAAGGAGTGAACCACGGAATCGCCAAAACGGTGCGGGAAGGCCTGATCCAGAACTGCGGGGTCATGGTGAATATGGATGCCACAGAACACGCGGTGGAGCTGTTTCGGAGCATTCCCTGCTGTTTGGGGCTGCACTGCAATGTCAGCGTGGGCAGACCCCTCTCCCCGCCGGAGGAGGTGCCCTCTCTGGTAGATGACACCGGGCATTTCTATAACAGCCGGTGCTACCGCACCGCGGCGGAGGAGTTTGCCAGCGTGGAGGATTTTGAGCGGGAGCTTACCGCCCAGTACCATCGGTTTGTACAACTGTTCCGTAGGCAGCCCGCGTATTTTGAAGCCCATGCTGTGGAGAGCCGCAACCTATGTGTTGCGCTGGAACAGGTGGCAGAAAAAAATGGCTTGTTCTATCAGCCCTCTTTCTCCGATTTCCTGTTGGGGGATACCTACGTGCTCAACGCATCACACAGCATGGGGCCGGAATACGATGCCAGAGCGGTGTTGAAGCAGACGCTGTCAAAGGCACAGGATGGGAAATGCTATCTGTATGTCTGTCATCCAGGCTATCTGGACCGCTATTTACTGGAAAACAGCTCTTTGACCCTTCCCAGAGCAGATGAGGTGGATATGCTGTGCGATCCGGAGATCCGCCGGTGGCTGGCAGAGCAAGGATTCACATTGGTGACTTATGATGATTTGGCCCTGGAAAAACAGGGAAGAAAATAAATTGACACCATAAGGAAAGGACTGTATATTTTGGGTATTTTCAGCAAATTATTCGGCAATGATAAGGGCGGCGCTCAAGCGCCGCAGTGTGATCCCCTGACGGTTTACGCGCCGGCAGAGGGAACCGTGATCCCGCTGGAGAAGTTCCCCGATGAAGTGTTCAGCCAGGAAATCCTGGGGCCGGGCTGCGGGATTCTTCCCACCGGGAATCTGCTCACCGCCCCCTTCAACGGAACCGTGATTCAGGCCACGGACACCCTGCATGCCATCGGCGTTGCCAGCGATGACGGCGTGGAGCTGCTCATCCATGTGGGTGTGGACACCGTGGATATGGCAGGCAAGGGCTTCCGCTATCATGTCAAGGATGGCCAGAAGATCTGTCGGGGCGATCCGCTGATCTCCTTTGACCGTCAGGTGATTCGGGAGGCCGGCCACGCCGACGCCATTGCGGTGGTCGTGACCAATGGGGATGATTTTTCAGCTGTGGAGCTGCAAACGACAGAACTTGTCTCCAGCGGAACAGCAATCCTAAAGGTGAAGAAATAACTGCGGCATGAAACGGCGGTACCAGTAAGGGAATTCCTTCGGTACCGCTTGTGCCATGTAAAAGCGAGGAGGTTTTTTGATGCAGCCTGTTGAAGTGAAGGATCTGAGAAGTGCCCTGGACGCCCTGCGCGCCATGCCGGGGCAGTTGGTGGAGACCCATGTGGAGGTGGACCCGGCGGCAGAGCTTTCCGGGGTTTATCGCTATGTGGGCGCGGGGGGAACGGTACAGCGGCCCACCACGGTCAATGGCCCGGCCATGGTGTTCCACAATGTGAAGGGCCACCCCGGCGCATCGGTGGCCATCGGTGTGCTGTCCAGCCGGCAGCGGGTGGCCGCGCTGCTGGGATGTGAGAAGGAGGAGCTGGGGCATCTGCTGTGCAAGTGTGCGCTGAACCCCATCCAACCGGTGGTGACCCATGCCAAGGCGCCCTGCCAGGAGGTGGTCCACTACGCCAGTGATCCCGAATTTGACCTTTACAAGCTGGTGCCCGCCCCCACCAATACCCCGGTGGATGCCGGACCGTATATCACCCTGGGTATGTGCTATGCCACCCACCCGGATACCGGCCTTTCTGACGTGACCATCCATCGGATGTGTATCCAGAGCAGGGATGAGCTGTCCATTTTCCTCCAGCCCGGCTCCCGGCACATCGGCGCTATGGCGGAGCGGGCAGAGGAGCTGAAGCAGAATCTGCCCATTTCCGTGTCCATTGGCGTGGATCCCGCCATTGAAATTGCCTCCTGCTTTGAGCCGCCCACCACGCCGCTGGGGTTCAATGAACTGTCCATTGCCGGCGCGCTGCGGGGCAAGCCGGTGGAGCTTTGCCCCTGCCTGACGGTGAAGGAGAACGCCATCGCCCATGCGGAGTATGTGATCGAGGGTGAGATCATCACCGGCCGGCGGGTGGTGGAGGATCAGAATTCCCATACCGGCTATGCCATGCCGGAGTTCCCAGGATACAATGGTGCGGCTTCCCATGAGTGCTGGCTCATTAAGGTGAAGGCGGTTACCCATCGGGAGCAGCCCATCATGCAAACCTGCATTGGTCCCAGTGAGGAGCATGTTTCCATGGCGGGGATTCCCACGGAAGCCAGCATCCTGAATATGTTGGACAAGGCCCTCCCCGGAAAGGTGCGCAATGTCTACGCACACTCCGCCGGCGGCGGCAAGTATATGGCGGTGCTCCAGTGCGTCAAGACCGTCCCCACCGACGAGGGAAAGCAACGCCAGGCGGCCCTGCTGGCCTTTTCCGCCTTCCCGGAGCTGAAGCACGTGATTCTGGTGGATGAGGACGTGGATATCTTTGATACCAACGATGTGCTGTGGGCCATGAACACCCGGTTCCAGGGGGATAAGGATATCATCACCATACCCGGCGTCCGCTGCCATCCTCTGGATCCCAGCAGCTGCCCGGAGTACAGCGGCTCCATTTCCAACCGGGGGATCAGCTGCAAGACCATCTTTGACTGCACAGTGCCCTTCCACCTGAAGGACAAGTTCCGCCGCGCCCCGTTTTTGGAGCTGGATCCCTCAAAGTGGCTAAAGGGCGATTGATGATCGGATGAACACCCGGAGAGGGGCCTGTATCCGTTGGAGAATTCAGGATCACTGGGAGACGGTGAAACAAGGGAAAATATTGATATGGAACAGATTTCGATTGTAAATTGTAAACCGTTCTCCTGCCTTGAAGTGTTGCACAGACCGGTGGAGTTATCATGACGCCTTTGCCGCAGTCCGGGCAGCTCAAAGACAAAGCGTTGACCTTCTCCCTCCAAGGAAACATAGGTGCCCTCAGAGAGCGTTGTGCCGAAGCCCACAAAGACGGTATACTGGCTGGCGCTGCGGTGGGCCTTGCCACCGGCATGGGCTATGTCTTGCTGGCCGCTATCTTCTTTGCGATCATGTGCCTTTTTATTTTGATCCTCTTCCTAGTGGGGTTTGGCAGCGGGAGTGAGAACGAACGGGAGCTGAAGATCACGATTCCGGAGAATCTGGACTACGACGGCCAGTTTGACGATTTGTTCTGGCAGTATCTCCACTCTTTCCGCCAGGAGCGTGTCAAGACCTCCAATATGGGGACGCTGTATGAGCTGGATTACTGGTTGGTGCTGAAGGATGACCAGGTTCCGAAGGCGTTCCTGGACGAGCTGCGCTGTCGGAACAGAAATTTGAATATCGTGTGCGGCAGGGTCGCCTCCAGGGAGGCCCTTTGATCTATGCAGGCCCCGGAAGTTGCTTTTCGCCGGGGTCTGCTTTATAATGCTTATGTCTATATATGATGAGTTCAGGTGATGGATATGCGCTTATTAATTGCAGAGGACGATTTTGATCTGGCTGAGGCCCTGACAGCCTTTTTCCAGAAAAACCAGTTTGTGGTGGATGTGATCCATTACGTCGGTTATGGTGCTTTTGAGCTTATCTGTTAAAGTTGTCAACTTTGTATCCACCAACTCCAGCCTGGACAATATGCTGCTGGCCAGCTATGATAATCAGGGCTTGGTGCCCGACTTCCAGGCCGGTGAGAGGCCGGGGGAAAGGCCCCCGCGGGATATCCCTCTGACTCCGGAAATACCGTATTCCACCCGCTACTTCGTTCTCCCGTTCTAAGGAGACGGGCGGCTTTGACATCGGCCTCTCCATTGCCCGGAGCGTTGCTGAGGCCCACAAGGGATCGATCCAGGCAGAATGTCCAGCCGAGGGGATTGTCCAATTTGCGGCAGTGCTGCGACAGTGAAGCTGTCCTATATTTTCAAACGGGCACAGGCGGAAGCGCCTGCGTAAAAGAAAAAGCCTGCAGTGCAAAACACTGCAGGCCGTTGGCGGAGATGGTGGGAGTCGAACCCACGCGCCCTTGCGGACCTATCGCATTTCGAGTGCGACCTCTTACGACCACTTGAGTACATCTCCAGATTCGGTTCAGTCATACATTATACTATTTTGATCTGTTTGTCAAGATTTTCCCGGTGGAATTCATCGGGAAGGAGGAGGGAAAACCATGTCAAACGCCTATTTGCCGGGGGTGGATGCCACCGTCATCCGGCTGGAGCTGACCCGGGTGCGGGAGCTTTTACAGAGGCTGGGCAATCCCCAGAACCAGCTGCATGCTATCCATGTGGCGGGAACCAATGGGAAAGGCTCGGTTTCCGCCTGCACGGCCTCAATTCTAACGGCGGCGGGCTACCGCACAGGGCTGTTCACCTCTCCGGCGCTGGAGGACTTTTCGGAGCGGCTGCAAATCGACGGCCAGCCCATATCCAGGAGGGAGTTGGCGGAGATTTCCGAACAGGTCCGTCCCCTGGCGGAGAGGATGGCGGATTTGCCCACTGAGTTTGAGATTTCCGTGGCCCTGGCCCTGTGCTGGTTTGTCCGTCGAGGCTGCCACATTGCGGTGTTGGAAGTGGGCGTGGGGGGCGCAGGAGACGCCACCAATGTGATTCCGGCGCCGGAGGTCTCGGTATTTGTGGCCATGGGGCTGGATCACACCAAACTGCTGGGCAGCACGCTGACTGAGATTGCCACTGTCAAGGCGGGGATTTTGAAGCCCGGCACCACCGCAGTCAGCTACGGCAATGAGCCGGAGGCCGAGCGGGTATTTTCCCAGGCCTGCCAGCGGCTGCAAATTCCCTATGAGACCATGAACCCCGGGCGGATTTCCGGACTTGCCGCCGGCCTGGAGGGCTGTCGGCTCACTCTGGAGCCTTATGGAACCATCCATCTGCCTTTGATCGGCACCTACCAGCCCTATAATGCGCTGCTGGCCGTGACAGCGGTGGAAGGGTTGAGACGGCGGGGATGGCCGGTTCCCGACAAGGCCATTATAGAAGGGCTGGAGCGGGTGTCCTGGCCCGGGCGCTTTGAGCTGCTGAGGAGAAATCCCCTGTTTTTCCTGGACGGCAGTCACAATCCCCACGGCCTGAGGGCTACGGTGGAGAGCATCCGCCAGGTTCTGGGAGTGCGGAAGCCCGTGATTCTTATGGGGGTCATGGCGGATAAGGATGTTGCCCAAATGCTGACGCTGCTGCTGCCCGTTGCGGAGCGGTTTGTGACGGTGACCCCTGCCAATCCCCGGGCCATGGAGGCGGGGGAGTTAGCCCGCCGCATCCGTCAGGCCGGAGGACAGGCGGAGGCCTGCGGCACCATTGCCGAGGGCGTCCAAAGAGCGGTTCTGCTGGCAGGGGAGCGGGGCGCGGTCTGCGCCCTGGGTACTTTATATTTTTCCGCCGATGTGCGCCGTGCCTTGGAGGTCCTTTGAGAAAAAACGAATGCTCCAACATGAAAAGCGGTTTTCGTGTGCATACCATTGATGTGCTGGTCAGCACTCCCCCTGTTTGAATGATAAAAAACAGGGGGATTTTTTCCTGTTCACAAGTTATTTACAAAGTTCCTATTGACAAAAACCGGAACAGGTGTTAAATTAACATTAGCACTCGGAGAGAGCGAGTGCTAAAACGAAAAGGCAATTGAGCGGAAGGGTGCGGCGAAATGGAACTGACAGAACGGAAGAAGAAAATTCTCCGGGCGTTGGTGGAAATCTACATTCAAACGGCGGAGCCGGTTGGCTCCAAGGCCCTGGCGGATGCCATCGGGCTGAGAATCTCCTCTGCCACCATCCGCAATGAGTTGGCGGATTTAACCGCCATGGGCTACTTGGAGCAGCCTCACACCTCTGCGGGAAGGGTTCCCTCCCCCAAGGGCTATCGCCTCTATGTGAATGAGTTAATGGAGGAGCAGAAGCTGACCCTGCAGGAGACCCAGCAGATTAACGAGGCCCTCCGCTCCAAGATGAAACAGCTGGACCAGGTCATCGACCAGGCCGGAAGAATGGTCAGCCAAATGACCAATTATCCTGCCTTTGCCCTGGCCTCCGGCAGCATAAAGCTCTCCATTTCCCGCTACGATCTGATCTATGTGGACGAACGGTCCTTTATCACCGTGCTGATGACCAACAATAAGCAGGTGAAGAACAAGCTGATCCGAACCCCGCTGGATGTGAACGAGCCGCAGCTCCAGCTCCTGTCCACCCTGCTGAACGCAGGTTTTACCGGAAAGACGCTGGAGGATATGAACCCCGAGCTGATGCGGGTGGCGGAGCACGCGCCGGGCAGCAGCTACGCGCTGATCTCTTTGGTGGTTTCCTTCGCCATTGAGGTGCTGGAAGAGCTGGAAAACCGCTCCGTCTATACCGCAGGGGTTTCCCACCTGTTGGAGCATCCCGAATACCAGGATTTGGGCAAGGCACAGAAGCTGCTGACCTATCTCTCCGATGACAAGGATGACCATCTGGCCCAGCTGCCCATTCCCGTGGAGCAAGGGAGGCAGACCAGCATCCTGATCGGCCCGGAAAATGTGGCCGAGGAACTGAAGGATACCAGCGTTGTGCTGGCCAGCTATGACATTGGCGACGGCATGAAGGGCGTGATCGGCGTGGTTGGCCCCACACGAATGGACTATGCCAGAGTGATGGCGAAGCTCAGCGCCGTGGCGGATGGCTTGGGAAAGCTGTTTGGCGCGGGAGAGCTGCCCCCGCCTCCGGATAAACCAAAGCAAGATGGTCAAAATGAATAAGGCAGACTGAAGGAGGTCTTTTAGAAAGATGAGTAAAAGCAAGAAAGCAGCAGAAGAAGGCACCGCCAAGACGGAAGAGACCAAAACTACGGTAGAGGCTTCTGAGGCAGGGACTTCTGAGGCAGAGGCTTCTGCGGACACTTCTGCAGGAGTCCCGGAACCTGACGAGACCGCCCAGGCTTTGGGCAAGGCCCTGAAGGATCTGGCCGCCAAGGAGAAGGATTACCTGTATCTGCGGGCGGAATATGACAACTTCCGACGCCGCAGCGCCAAGGAAAAGACGGATGCTTATGCAAACGCCAAGGCGGATGCCGCAGTGGCATTCCTGCCGGTCTATGACAATTTGCAGCGGGCGCTGGCTTCCCCCTGCCAGGATGAGGCCTTCCGCAAGGGCGTGGAAATGACCATGACCCAGCTGAAGGGTGTGCTGGAAAAGCTGGGCATTACGGAAATTGATTGCCTGGGCAAGACCTTTGACCCCAACACCCAGAACGCAGTGATGCACGTGGAGGATTCCTCTGTGGGCGAGTCTACTGTGGTGGAGGTGTTCCAAACCGGCTTTATGCTGGGTGACAAGGTGGTCCGGGAAGCCATGGTCAAGGTGGCAAATTAAAGCACGGCCGTCGGCACAGACTGCGGAAGCAGTCAACTGAATTTGTAAAACCAATATCTAATATAAATTAGGAGGAAATTATTATGGCAAAGATTATCGGTATCGATCTCGGTACAACCAATTCCTGCGTCGCTGTTATGGAAGGCGGCGAAGCTGTTGTTATCCCTAACGCGGAGGGCAACCGGACCACTCCCTCTGTTGTTGCGTTCTCTAAGGACGGCGAGCGTGCAGTGGGTCAGACCGCTAAGCGTCAGGCCATCACCAACCCCGACACCATCTCCTCCATCAAGCGTGAGATGGGCTCTGATTACCGAGTGACGGTTGGCTCCAAGCGCTATACCCCCCAGGAAATCTCCGCCTTTATCCTAATGAAGCTGAAGCAGGACGCGGAGGCCTATCTGGGCCAGACCGTCA
>CAZVVH010000011.1:0-18090 GCA_964630475.1 uncultured Oscillospiraceae bacterium
ATCAGCTTGTCAAACATGCTCATGGGAATTACCTCCAGTAAAGATAAAATTCAATTGCAGACAGGTTGTCCACTTGTCCTTTCATTATACACCTTTGTTTTCGATGTCACAATAAATCTTGGAAAATTTTTTACAAAAAACCGGAAAAGGCAGAGGGAATATAGGGCGTTTCAAACTTGTGTTTTCAGCGGAATCCTTTTATAATGAATATGAATTCAAACAAAACGGAATGGAGGAATCCAGATGAAATATCCCCGCCTGTTTACCCCTCTTGAGGTAAAGCCTGGCTTTGTGCTGAAAAACCGCCTGATTATGCCAGCCATGCACCATCTGTATACGGACCACGGCTATTGCACCCAGCGGTTTAAGGAATACTATTATAAGCGCGCAGAGGGCGGCCTGGCCATGGTCATTGTCGGCTCCTGCCGGTTCGACGATTACGGCGCCAAGGACAACTCCATGTCCCTGCGCACGGATGACACCATCCCCGGCTGGAAGGAGTTTACCGACGGCATGCACCAGCGGGGCTGCAAGGTGGCAGTCCAGCTCTATCACGCGGGCCGCTATGTGCCCAAGCGGGACGTGCCCTGCGGCGGAGACGCGCTGGCTCCCTCCGCGGTGTTCTCCTCCTACACCCGGGAGACTGCCCCGGAAATGACTGTGGCCCAGATCAAAGAAGTCATTGCCAACTGGGCGGCCGGCGCGGTCCGGGCGAAGAAGGCGGGCTTTGATGCGGTGGAGATTTTAGGCTCCGCCGGTTATCTGATCTCCCAGTTTCTCTCCCCGGTCACCAACCTGCGCACCGACGAATATGGCGGAAGCTGGGAGAACCGCTGCCGCTTCCCCTTGGAGGTGATTCAGGCGGTACGGGAGGCCGTTGGCCCGGAATATCCTTTGATTTTCCGTCTGGGGGCCAAGGATTTCATTCCCGGCTCCAACGGGACCGAGGAGGCGGGGGCCTTTGCCAAGCTGGCCCAGGAGGCGGGCATCGACCTGTTCAACGTCACTGGCGGCTGGCATGAGACCAAGGTGCCCCAGCTGCCCGGTGAGGTGCCCAGAGGGGGCCTGAGCTATCTGGCTGGAGAGGTCAAGAAGCAGGTCACGGTGCCTGTTATTATGTGCAACCGGATGAACGATCCGGCGGTGGCTGAGGAGACCCTGGCTCTGGGCCGGGCAGACCTCATCGGCATGGGCCGCCCTCTGCTGGCGGACCCTGATTTCCCCAACAAGGCAAAGGCAGGCCGGGCGGAGACCATTCGCCACTGCGTGGCCTGTAATCAGGGCTGCCTGGCCAACACCTTCTTTGATAAGCCGGTGAAGTGCCTGGTCAACGGCCTTTGCGGCCGGGAGTATGAGCTGCCCCAGCTGCCTGCGGAGGAGCCAAAGCACATCCTGGTGGTGGGCGGCGGCCCTGCCGGCTGTGAGTTTGCCATCCGGGCTGCCCAGCGGGGCCACCGGATCACCCTTTGGGAAAAGACGGATCGGCTGGGCGGACAGCTGAACCTGGCGGCTAAATGCCCCGCCAAGTATGAGTTTGACGGGCTGATCTCCTATTATCAGACCATGCTGAAGGAGCTTCCCGTGGAGCTGTGCTTTGGAAAGGAAGCCACTCCGGAGGAGATCGGCGCCGGGGGCTTTGACCAGGTTGTCATCGCCATGGGCGGCCAGCCCAATCACACCCCGCTGCCCGTTGCCCAGGATGGGGATCTGACCATCTGCACCGGCACCCAGGTCCTGAACGAGGACGTGATTCCCGGTCAGAATGTGGTGGTCATCGGCGGTTCCTTTGTTGGCTGCGGCGTGGCCCACTATCTGGCCCGCCGGGGGAGCCTTTCTGCGGACCAGCTCTTCTTCCTGGCCGCCTACAAAGGGGAGCCTATGGATACCCTGGAGAAGATGCTGAACCAGACCGACCGGAAGGTGACTCTCATCGAGCAGGGGCCAAAGATTGGCTTCGGCTATGAGCCGGGCACCAGCTGGCCCACCCTGATGGATCTGAGCCGCCTGGGCGTGGGCCAGTGGAAGAACAGCAAGGTGACCTCCATCCACAAGGGGGGCGTTACCGTGGAGCGCACCGATAAAGAGGGCGGCGTTCAGGTGGTGGAGGTTCCCTGCGATACCGTGGTGGTGGCCTCCGGCGTCCATCCTGACAGCGCCTTGGAGCAGGCGGTCCGGGCCTTGGGGATTCCGGTGGCTTCCATCGGCAACGCGAGGGAACTGGGCAGAGCCATCTCCGCCATCGGCATGGCCGCCGAGCTGGGTGTGACGATCTGAGAATGAAAAACGAATCAGGTGACCAGTTTTGAAGCAAAAGTATAAAGCAATTTTATGTATTTGTGGTTCCGCATTCTGCTTTTCGGTGATGAATGTTTTCATCCGGCTGGCGGGGGACCTGCCCACCTTTGAAAAGGCGTTTTTCCGCAATTTCGTGGCCATGATCTTTGCGGCGGTCATCCTGCTGAAGAACCATGAGAGCTTCAGGCCCCAAAAGGGCTGCGTCCCCGGCCTGTTTTGCAGGGCGGTCTGCGGCACCATCGGCCTGCTGTGCAATTTCTACGCGGTGGACCATCTGGTGGTGGCGGACGCCTCCATGCTGAATAAGATGTCCCCCTTCTTTGCCATTATCTTTTCCTTCCTCCTGCTGCGGGAAAAGCTGACGGTGCCCCAGGGCCTGTCCGTTCTGGCAGCCTTTCTGGGCAGCCTGCTCATCATCAAGCCCACCTTCTCCAATATGGAGCTGGTGCCCTCCATTCTGGGCTTTATCGGCGGCATGGGAGCCGGCATGGCCTATACCTGGGTGCGTATCCTGGGTCAGAAGGGGGAGCGGGGCACCTATATCGTGTTCTTCTTCTCCGCCTTTTCGGTGCTGGTGACCATCCCTATGATGCTGGCAAATTGGGTGCCCATGTCTTCGGTGCAGCTGATCTTCCTGCTGTGCTGCGGTCTGTCCGCCGCCGGCGGACAGTTCGCCATCACCAAGGCATATAGCCTGGCCCCCGCCAAGGAGGTTTCTGTCTACGACTATACCCAGATTATCTTCTCTGCCCTGCTGGGATGGATGATTTTCAATCAGGTGCCGGATATCCTCAGCGTCCTGGGCTATATTATCATCTGTTCGGTGGCGGTGATTATGTTCTTCTACAATAACCGCAAGCCGGGACCGGCTTGATTTGAACCCTCTCATAGAAAGAAGCTGTTTTCTTGTTTTCCAATCGTGATTTGCGTAATTTGTTGATTCCCCTGATGCTGGAACAGTTCCTCTCAGGCTTCATGGGGATCGCGGACACCATGATGGTGACCCGGGTGGGGGATACGGCCATCTCCGCTGTGTCCTGTGTGGACGCGGTGAACACCGTTATGCTCTACCTGTTCGCTGCCCTGGCCACCGGCGGTACCATTGTCTGCTCCCAGTATTTGGGCAGAGAGGACCAGAAGGGGGCCAACAACGCCGCCCGTCAGGTCTACTTTGTGGCCTTTTTTCTGTCTGTAGGACTGATGGTTTTCTGCCTAATCCTCCGGGGGCCGATCCTGCGGCTGGTGTTCGGCCAGGTGGAACCGGCCATCATGTCCCAGAGCCTGACCTACTTCTTTATCACGGCGCTGTCCTATCCCTTCCTGGCCTTGCAGCAAACCAGCGCTGCCCAGTTCCGGGCCGCCAGAAACTCCCGCCTGCCCATGACCGTCACTGCCATTGCCAACGGGGTAAACATCGTGGGCAATGCAATCCTGATCTATGTATTTCATCTGGGGGTGGCCGGTGCGGCCATGGCCACACTGATTTCCAGAGTGCTGTCCTGCGCTGTCCTGCTGATCTGCCAGCGGAAGTCTTCAAACCTGATCTGCGTGGATCATTACCTGAGCATCCGCCCCGATCTTTCGGTGATTCGGCTGGTGCTGCGCATTGGCATCCCCACTGCCATTGAAAACGGCATGTTCCAGTTTGGCCGACTGGTGGTGCAGTCCACCGTCTCCACCCTGGGCACCACCGCCATTGCCGCCCAGGCCATGACCTACATGATGGACAATTTCCAGTCCATGCCCAGCCAAGCTGTGGGCCTGGCCATCCTGACCGTGGTGGGCCAGTGCCTGGGCGCAGGGCGGACCGAGGAGGCCAAGGGCTATATTAAGAAGCTGTGCCTGGTGTCGGAGGGACTGCTGGTGGCTATGGGAGTGCTCATCATACTGGTGGTGCGCCCCGCCTGCGTGATCTCCGGCCTCAGCGCCGAGGCCACGGAGCTGACCGTCCGGCTGGTGCTGTATATCACCATCGCCAAGGTCACCCTGTGGGTTCCGGCGTTCTCCCTGCCCAACGGCCTGCGGGCCGCAGGAGACGTGGCCTTCAGCGCCGCCGTCTCCGCTGCCTCCATGTGGATCTTCCGGGTGGGCCTGTCCCTGCTGCTGTGCCGGGTGCTGGGCGTGGGCCTGGAGGGCGTCTGGATCGCCTGGTTCACTGACTGGTTCGTGCGGCTGTGCTTCTATGTGGCCCGGTATCGGTCCGGGAAGTGGCTGACAAAGCGTGTGCTATGACAGAAATGATACTTCGGCGGCGGAGCGTTGGCTCTGCCGCCGAAGTTGTTTTCATCTATGGGGGATGATCAATCATCATTGAGATAAGAATCATATTTCTGGGCAATATAGTCCTTTGCTTCCGATTCTGACCAGCTATTGTCCCAGCTCGGATTATATAAGAGTTTTTTTGTGGTAAGCCCGCCGGTCTCGGTGGTATAACCTGAGTAGGAAACAAATTTCGAGTCATACTCCTCCAGTGTGCGTTCGTTCAAATTATAAGTATACCAACGCCGCCAGCCCGAGTATCCATCGAGGGATTGGGAATAAACACTGAAAGTGACTAGGCATGGTTTTTCATCATACTGGGTAAAACCCACGCTGCCACATTCTGAACTGTTCCATTTACCCCGCTTTTCATAAATAAAGTCCACCAATGCCTGCTCCTCTTCACTCAACAAGGCATAGGTCACTGGATCTTCCACTTTCTGCGCGTCCTGTGCGCAGCCGCAAAAAAGCCCTACAATGAAAATTGAGACCGCCAAGAGCAAAATAAAAAACTTTCTATTCATCCGTTTTCTCCTCCACTGTGTTTGTCAGGTGCGATAGAAAAACCCTGGAGATTTCGCCCTTGATATTGAAGGATACCGCAGTCTCCCTCTATAAAAGTGCATTGTCCGTTTCCATGAGGTTTTAATTTGACCCGGGTGCCGTCTGCACATTCAAATAAGTACGCACAGATATAACCGTTGCTTCGCTCCACTGAAATAATTGTTGCTTGAATCGTTTTGATGGGCTGAGAAGCATTGTAGCTGTGTTCAGAGGCCTTCACTACTGCAACTGCGCCCCAGATGACCACGAGTATGCCGATTGATGCGCCGATTAAGCCGATCAATGCGCCCATCACTTCATCATCTTTAGACAGTTGATTGAAAAATCTGCTTATTTCATTAGAAACAGAAATCATGCCCATTTTTTACTCCCTCCCTGAAATGTTCAGTTTAGTTCTGCAAGATGCGACATCTGTTGGCGGCTTTGCCGCCTTACGGATATCCATGCGCAGCACTTCAGGTTTCTCAATGAAATACATTCATTGAGAAACCGCATGAGATTTATCTGATTCGCCGCGAATTCCATCAAAACCTCCTTCACCTGATTTTAGATAAAATTTATCTAATGATTATTATAGATAAATTCCATCTAAAAGTCAATAGATAATTTTTATCTGAATATACTTTTAATAGAAGAAGATGAAAGGCGTATTCAGATATGGAGAACCGAATCAGAGATTTGCGGGAGGATCACGACCTGACCCAGCAAAAGGTTGCGGATGCCATTGGCATTACTCAGCGGAAATACAGCTATGTTGAAACCGGAACCCAACAGTTAACCGATGAACTGCTGGTAAAGCTGGCGAATTTGTACAAGGTCAGCATCGACTACCTGCTTCTTCAAACGGACAACCCGAAACGAAATCTATAAAATGAAACAGCATATCTTCCGGCCGTCAAAATTCTCCGGAAATTCCCCGGGCTGGATTTTATTTTGCGGGAAAATCGAAAATAGAATTGCATTTTCTCTCTGTCACCGCTATAATAAACCCACCGTGACCCCGTTGAAGGAGGCTTTTGCAATGAAGATTCAAATGACCACCCCCCTGGTGGAGATGGACGGCGATGAGATGACCCGCATCCTCTGGAAGCAAATTAAAGAGGAACTGCTGCTGCCCTATATTGATTTAAAAACGGAATATTACGATCTGGGCCTGCCCCACCGGGAGGAGACCCAGGACCAAGTGACCATTGACTCTGCCAACGCTGCCCGGAGGTACAGCGTGGCGGTAAAATGCGCCACCATCACTCCCAACGCCCAGCGGGTGGAGGAATATAAGCTGTCCAAGATGTGGAAAAGCCCCAACGGCACCATCCGGGCCATCATGGATGGCACCGTGTTCCGGGCGCCCATCATGGTGAAGGGAATTTCCCCTGTGGTGAAGAATTGGCAGGCCCCCATCACCATCGCCCGCCATGCCTACGGCGATGTGTACAAGTCCAGCGAGATCCGGGTTCCCGGCCCCGGCACTGCCACCCTGACCTTTGTGGGAGCGGATGGCACAAAGGTGGAAGAAAAGATATACGACTTCGAGTGTGCCGGTGTGCTCCAGGGTCAGTACAACAAGGACAGCTCCATTTCCTCCTTTGCCCGATCCTGCTTCCAGTATGCCATTGACACCAGGCAGGACCTATGGTTTGCCACTAAGGACACCATTTCCAAGAAATATGACCACACCTTTAAGGACATTTTCGCGGAGATCTACGCTACCGGGTACCAGGCCAAATTTGAGGAGCTGGGCATCACCTATTTTTACACCCTTATTGATGACGCCGTGGCCCGTGTCATCCGCTCTGAGGGCGGCTTTATCTGGGCCTGCAAGAACTATGATGGCGACGTCATGAGCGACATGGTTTCCACCGCCTTCGGCTCCCTGGCCATGATGACCTCCGTTCTGGTTTCCCCGGATGGAAACTACGAGTACGAGGCCGCCCACGGCACCGTCACCCGCCACTACTACAAGTATTTGAAGGGGGAGGAGACCTCTACCAACCCTATAGCCACCATCTACGCCTGGTCCGGCGCCCTGCGCAAGCGGGGGGAGCTGGACGGCATTCCCCAGCTGTGCGCCTTCGCGGACAAGCTGGAGGCCGCCTGTATCGAAACTATCGAGGGCGGAGAGATGACCGGAGATTTGGCCGTCCTGTGGGAGGGGACGGTTCCGGCGAAAAAGCTGTCCTCTCTGGAATTCCTGGAAGCCATCCGCCGGCGGCTGGAGGAAAAGTTGGCCTGATCCCCGTATAAACCGGGTAAAAACTGTCCATACTGCTTTTATCCATAAAAAGGAGGAAAACAGTATGGGCATTTCTTTTTCGGAGAGCGAAACCCGGACCAACCTGATGCGGGCCTTCGCCGGAGAGAGCCAGGCGCGGAACCGCTACACGTTCGCCGCTGCCGAGGCCAAGCAGGCGGGGCTGGAGGTAGTGCAGGCCGTCTTTCTGATGACGGCGGATCAAGAGCTGGCCCACGCCAAGGTGTTTTATGACTTCTTAAAGCCTGCCAACGGAGAGACCATCGAGATTGACGGCACCTACCCGGTGGATCAGGCTGCCAAGGTGCTGGACCTGCTGAAGGCCGCTGCCCACAATGAGTCCCAGGAGCATCAGGTGGATTACCCCGCCTTTGCCCAGACAGCCAAGAAGGAGGGCTTCGACCAGGTCCACAGAGCCTTTGAGATGATCGCGGGGATCGAGGCCACCCACGCCCAGCGCTTCCAGTACTTTGCCCAGCTGATGGAGGACGGGAAGCTGTTCGTCAGCGATGTGGAAACCGGCTGGATGTGCCTGAACTGCGGCATGATCGTCCGCTCCACCATGGCGCCGGCCCAGTGCCCGGTGTGTCAGCATTCCCAGGGCTATTTTGTGCGGCTGGAGCTGGCGCCGTATATGTCGGCCAAAATGGGGCGCTGAGTTTGGTGCTCTGAAGGCTTACAGATTACGGGATATCCAATCAAACCGTGGCAAACAGGCAGACTGTGACCTTCCAATGCGGAACCGCCCCGGAGGGGGTGAGGATACGCAGAGAAAGCGGCTGCCTGAAAATCCGGAACAAATGAGGAAGCGGTCTGATCCGCTTCCTCACGTTTCTTTTTCAGGCATAACATAACCGGAGGCATTATATCGTTGCGGTTATACCAATATCCCGGAAAAACCATTTGCCCGTCCGCCCCTCCTGTCGTATAATAGGGTCAAATCAAAGGGAAAAACCCAACCAAAATGAGGACAGGAGGCATCTGTTATGAGAGAAAACTTATACCCGCATGTATTCCGGCCTATTACTATTCGGGGCCTGACCCTGAAGAACCGTCTGGAATACGCACCCACAGTGGTGCTGAAATGCAATGCGGACGGCACCATGAGCCAGGACATGTTGGACTTTATGGAGTGGCAGGCCAAGACCGGTGTGGGCTGGGTCACAGTGGGAGATACCCCCGTCACCCATGACAATACCTCCCACTGGCTGTGCGAGATGAACGTCTGTGACGACGACTGTATCCACGGCATGAACGCTCTGGTGGAGAAATGCCGTCAGAACGGCGCGGAGCTTTCCGTGGAGCTGGCCTATGCGGGCCGGGGCAACCGTGCCCCCGCCGACGGCGTCCCCACCGCCGTGGTCTCCGCCGAGCGGCCCCTGAACCCAGGGGACAATGTGCGCACCATGACCCGGGAGGATATGGATTACATGAAGGAACGGTATGTGGACTGTGCCGTCCGCTGCCAGCACGCAGGCTTCCGTATGATTATGCTCCACTGCGCCCACAATAACTTCCTGGCCCAGTGGCTGTCTCCGGATTCCAACGTCCGCACCGACGAGTACGGCGGCTGTCCGGAGAACCGCAGAAAGTTCCCCCTGGAGGTCTTAAAGGCGGTCCGGGAGGCGGTTGGCCCCAATATGGTCATTGAGCTTCGTGTTTCCGCCACTGAGGGCATTCCCGGCGGCCTGGAGTTTGAGGAGTCCCTGGCGTTTATGAAACTGGCCCAAGAGTACGTGGATATCATGCATGTGTCCCAAGGCTCCATCTTTCATCTCTCTGCCCGGTATACCATTCCAACTTATTTCAGAACGCCCCATAAGCCCCTGAACGTGGACTATGCCGCCCAGGTGAAGCAGGCCCTGCACATTCCCGTGGCCGTGGTAGGGATGATTACCACCCTGGAGGAGGCGGAGGAGATCATTGCCTCCGGCAAGGCGGATATTGTGGCCATGGCCAAGAGCCACATGGCCGATGGTGCTTTGGTGAGCAAGACCCTGGCCGGCCGACCGGAGAAGGTCCGCCCCTGCACCCGCTGCGACCTGTGCGGCAACGCCAACACCTGGGGTACATCCATGTCCTGCGCCATCAATCCCCGCTGCGGCATTTCCGGACCCATTGAGCAGGTGCCCCAGGAAGCGCGGAAGAACGTTATGGTTATCGGTGGCGGCCCCGCCGGCATGATGGCGGCCCAAACCCTGGTGGCCCGGGGCCATACCGCCACCATTTATGAAAAGTCTGACCGGCTGGGCGGCCTGCTGAACGACGCCTGCCTGGTGCCCTTCAAGGGCCTGATGCGGGAGTATCTGGCCTGGGACATCCAGGAGACCTATGACTGCGGAGCCAAGGTGGTGCTGAACACCGAGGTCACCCAGGAGCTGGTGGAGCAGGTGAATCCCGACGCCATCATTGTGGCCACCGGTTCTGTCTACCTGAATCCTCCCATTCCGGGCATGGAACAGGCCCTGGCCGTCCGGGATGTGGACAGCCACGCTGTGGAGACCGGCAGGAGCGTGGTGGTCTGCGGCGGCGGTATTACCGGCCTGGAGTGCGCTCTGGCTTTGAGCCAGGAGGGCAGGCAGGTCACGGTGGTTGATATGCTGCCCCGGGAGCAGTTTGTCATGGAGATGCCCATTTTCAACAAGGGCGACCTGATGGCCCAGCTGGAGGAGAACGGCGTCCGGCTGGTCGGCGGACAGAAGATTCAGGCCATCGGTGGCGGAGTCCGGACGGTGGACGCGGCTTCCGGCCAGGAAAAATTCTTCCCCGCAGACAGCGTGGTCAACGCCCTGGGCGTCAAGCCTGACGACAAGCTGGGCAAGGCCCTGCTGAGCAAGTATGGCAGCGTGGACGTCATCATGGTGGGTGATTGCACTGCCAGAGGCGGCAGCTACTATCGGGCCAACCATGAGGCCTATGATGCCGCCATGAGAATTTAAAGGAGCGTTCCCATGGACTTAACACAGCTGCGCTACTTTCAGGCGGTTGCCCGGGCGGGCAACGTGACCCGGGCGGCCCGGGAGCTGTATGTGACCCAGCCCAATCTGAGCAAGAGCATCTCCCGGCTGGAGGATGAGCTGGGGGTGCCCCTGTTTGAACACCGGAAGGGAAAGATCCTGCTCAACGATTACGGCAGGGTGTTTCTGTCCAGCGTGGATATTGCCTTTTCCGAGCTGGCCTCCGGGGCGCAGACTATCCAGAGAATGTATGAAACCAATCAGCATATCCTCTCCCTGGCCTGCAATATTTCCGGGTATTTGCCCGATATCCTTCCCCGCTTTTCCGTGACCTGTCCGGATGTTGGCATCCGGCAGTGGGAGTATTCTCCCCAACAAATGGTGGAGCACCTGCTGGACCGGAGTATCACCCTGGCCATTTCCAACCAGCGGCTGGAGGACGAGATGATCGTCTTTCAGGAGATCGGCCGAAAGGTCTATGTGGTGGCAATCCATCAGGATCACCCTATGGCAAAGCAGGCCAGCGTGTCCCTGGCCGACATGAAAGACGAGACCTTTATCTGCGACAATTCCCGACTGAATGTGGAGGTTCTCCGCCGGGAATGTCAAAAGCACGGCTTTGAGCCGCGGGTGGGCTATGAGATCCAAAGCTCAGAGCTGATCTACCGGCTGCTGGAATCCAACCGGGGGGTGGCCATTATGCCCATCGTCCTGGGGTGCCAGACCATCCGGAATCATCCGGACTCTCCGGTGAAGCTTCTTTCCATCCGGGATGAGCTTCCGCCGGTGCTGCTGGGGGTGGCATGGCACCGGAGCTTTCAGCAGACCCAGGCATCCCGGCAATTTTTGGACTTCCTGAAGGGGCGTCTGGAGGAAGAGGATGAGCTGATTCAAAGCATGGGGTTTGACCCCTGAGTCCGGCCTGCTATAAAAACCAAATTTAATCAATTTTATCAGAAAGGAGCATTTTTATGTTCGAAGAATTTAAGGATAAGGTACTGTTTGTCACAGGCGCGGCCTCCGGTATGGGCCGGGCCGTGGCAGTCCGCTTTGGTTCCCTGGGCTGCAAGGTGGCGGTGGCCGCACGCCGCCCCGCCGCCGGAGAGGAAACCGTCCGCTTGGTGAAGGAAGCCGGCGGTGACGCGATCTTTGTGTCCTGCGATGTGGCGGATGAGGCCAGCGTGAAGGCCGCCATTGAGACCACGGTCTCCACCTTTGGCTCCCTGGACTTTGCCTTCAACAACGCGGGCTGCGGCGCCGACGGCGTCCACATTCCCTTCTGCCCCCTGACCGAGGTTACTGAGGGGGACTGGCTGAAGGTCATCAACACCAACCTGACCGGCATGTTCCACTGCCTGAAGTATGAATTGATCCAGATGAACAAGCAGGGCGGCGGCGCCATCGTGAACACCGCCTCCATCGGCGGACTGAAAATGGCCCCCGGCTTCGGCGCTTACGGCCCCTCCAAGGCCGGCGTCATCGCCATTACCCAGACCGCCGCCGTGGAAAACGCCAAGAACGGTATCCGGGTCAATGTGATCTGTCCCGGCCCCACCGACGGAACCAACCTGATGGCGGACAGCGTTTCCACCGGCAACCAGGACACCGAGCTCCTGAAGTCCCATGTGATTCCCATGGGAAAGCTGGGAACCACCGGTGACGTGGCTGACGCGGTGATGTTCCTGTGTTCCAGCTTGTCCGGCCATATTACCGGCTCCGCCCTGCCCGTCTGCGGCGGTATGCAGATGTGAGAACGGGAGGAAAAACGGCTATGAAGATGCGCCATATTTCTGTCTTTCGGGTGAAGGACTCCGCCCGGGACCCGGAGATCATTGACCGGCTGGCTCAGCTGCTGCGGGAACTGCCCAGCCGGATTCCCACCATCCGGGAATGTGAGGTGGGGGTAAAACCCTTCCCCATGCCCACGGAATCCCCTGACGGCCATGTGCAGTTTTATGATCTGATCCAGATCATCACCTTCGATTCCCCGGAGGACTGCATGGCCTACCCTGCCTCCGATGGACATAGGAGCTTCCTGAATTCCTCCGGCCAGTATATGGAGCAGGTAGTCGGAATTGACTATCCTGTGGAGTGAGACGATTCAAATAAATGCTAAATGCTGATGGGGCTGTCGCGGAATAAAATTCTGCGGCAGCTCCAATTTTTCCCTAAATTCCCTTATATTTCCGCCGGGTAGCCATGCCGCCGCGGATATGCCGCTGGGCTTTGTTCTCGTCCAGAATCGCCTTGGCCTGAACGTACAGGGCATGGTTGATGGCGGGCAGCCGGTCGCTGATGTCCTTGTGGACGGTGCTTTTGCTGACGCCAAACTGCTTTGCGGCGGCGCGGACGGTGGCTTTGTGCTCAATGATGTACTGGGCCAGCTTGCAGGCTCGCTCCTCAATCGTTTCTTTCACTGGCAGCACTCCTCACAATGTTCTGGCACCAGTCTATGCGGCGAAGCCGGAGAATATGAACCCACAGGGCAGGGGGGATTTTCACTTGATTTTACCTATGGGGTGGTCTATAATAAACCCAGCATATATGATTAAAATAGGAGTATTGTGCAGATCAGACCTGGGTTTGGTACACATCTTTTGGAAAGCAGAATCAGGAAAAAGGGAGGTCGTGGGAAATGAAAATCATTCATATGATCTCCGGCGGTGATGTCGGCGGAGCGAAAACCCATGTGCTGTCTCTGGTTCAGAGGCTGCGGCGGGAGCACACCGTTTTGCTGGTATGCTTTACGGAGGGCGTGTTTGCGGAGGACGCCAGAGCGCTGGGGATCCCCGTGCAGGTTGTCCAGTCCGGAAGCCTGCGCAGGGATTGCAGGACCCTGGTGGAGTTGATTGGCCGGGAGGGCTTTCAGGTGGTCCACTGCCATGGCTCCCGGGCCAATATGATGGGCGCTCTCATCCGGAAAAGGGTGAGGCTGCCCGTGGTGACCACTATCCACAGCGACTATCATTTGGATTATCTGGGCCGTCCACTGCACAATCTGACCTATGGGACCATTAATAAAGTCGCCCTCCGCTTTTTGGATGGGTATATTTGCGTTTCCAGCTCCATGGCCGCACGGATGGAAGAGTACGGCTTTGACCCAAAGAATATCTATACCGTGCGCAACGGCGTGGAGTTTGACGGCGCAGCGCCGGCTATGACCCGGGAGGCCTATCTGGACAGCATCGGGCTTCACTGTGAGCCAGACTCGGTGATCTTCGGCATTGCCGCCCGGATTTCTCCGGTAAAGGATATGGACACCCTAGTTCGGGCCTTTGCGGAGGCAGTGAAGCAGTGCCCGTCCATTCGCCTGGTCATTGCCGGCACCGGTGAACAGGAGGAGGAGATCAAGGCCCTGGCTGCCCGGCTCTGTCCCCGGGATTCCGTGTGCTTTGCTGGTTGGGTTTCCGATACCAACAGCTTCTACAATGCCGTGGATGTGAACGTCCTGTCCTCCCTGTCTGAGGGGTTCCCCTATTCCCTGCTGGAGGGCGCCCGGATGGGCTGCCCCATGATTGCCACTCGGGTGGGCGGAATTCCCGACCTGGTGGAGGACGGTGTAGGCGGCATCCTCTTTGAGCCAAAGGACACCGCTGCCCTGACCGCTGCGATTTGCCGTCTGGCGGAGGATGATGGACTGCGGGCCGGGATGGGCCGGCGGCTGTTGGAAAAGGCCCGGAGTGTGTATTCCATTGATGTCACCGTGGACACCCAGGTGCAGATTTATCAGGCTGTGCTTCGCCGGACGGAGAACAAGAATCAGTGATGGGCGTAACGCGCAATTCAGAAACGGACGAGGTGCATCCTTTGAAAAAGACAAGTATAACGGAAAAGCTGACCGAACTGCTTCCCCTGCTGGTGGTTATTTTCTGTGGGATCCAGCCGGTGCTGGATGTGATGGGCTACTGGCAGGTGACGCTGGAGATCAGCAACGGGATTACGCTGCTGATCCGCATGGGGTTGCTCTGCGGCAGCCTGCTGCTGGGCTTTATCCTGTCCGACCGGAAATGGGTCTATTGGGGGATGGCCGGTGTGCTGGGGATCCTGGTGCTGGGGCATATTGCTGCCTGTATGCAGGTGGGGTATGCCGATCCTGTCACTGATCTGGCGGATAATCTGCGGACCTTCAGCCTGCCCCTGAATACAATCTGCTTTATCACGTTCCTTCGAAAAAACGATCAGGTTTACCCAGCGATAAAGAAGGGAATGCTTCTGGTGCTGGGAATTATTCTGCTTGTTCAGATTTTGGCAACGGTTACGGGAACGGATCCGCATACCTACGGCAATAAAGAGATCGGCGTATTGGGCTGGTTTTTCTGGGCCAATACCCAGAGCGGGGTGCTTTGCATCCTTGCCCCCATGGCTATCGCCTGGGCCTTAAATCGCTGGAAGGACAGAGTGATTCCCGTTTTTGGGATTACCCTGGTGTCCTTGGGGATGCTCTTCCTGCTGGCGACCCGTCTGGCCTATGTGGGACTGGCGGTGGCTGGGGTGGGCCTTGCCCTGTCCCTGGTCATCGTGGACCGGAGGCGGATCAAACAGGCCGCCGCCATCCTCCTTTGTGCGGCCTTCTTTGTGGCCCTCTACCCGCTTTCCCCCATGGTGGCAAATCAGCGGGCTGTGGCTGCAAACGCGGTGCTGAAACAGGAGGCTGCGGATCAGATCCTGGAGGAGCGGGGCCTGGATGAGGAGAATGTGGACCTGGACGCGCTGGAGGAGATCTACGCGCCCTACCTGTCCGGCATGATGCAGCGGTTCGGCGTGGAGCGGGTGGCACAGGTTTACAACTACACCACGGATATCTCCATCGTGGGGGATGTCCGGCTGGAAAAGCTGCGGTTCTGCGCCATGCTGCTGGAGGATTCCCCGGGCCTGTCCCAGCTGTTCGGCATGGAGCTGGGGCGCATGCGGGAGACTGTAACCCTCCTGGAGGACGGCGAGTATATCCAGGAAACCGAGGTATATGACGCGGAAAATGATTTCCACGGCTGCTATTATCTCAATGGCGCGGTGGGGCTGGCCCTGGCAGTGCTGTTTTTGGGCTATTTCCTGCTGCGGACGCTGAGGGCGCTGGTTTTGGATTTTAAATCCTATTTCACCGTTGATTTGGCGGCGCTGGGGATTGCCTACTGCTGCTCGGTGGCCCATATTTATTTCACAAACTCCATGCTGCGCCGACAGAACGGCTCCGTCTATTTGGCGTTGACGTTGGCCCTGGCGTGGTATTTGACCCAAAAACGGTTCTCTGGCAAACGGAGCGGTGTCCGCTCCCACGGGAGACAGGGGTAAGATAAGCAATTCACAAGAGGCAAACAAGGATTTGGCGGAAAGGACAGTTCAATGGAAAAAAGACAGAATCGGCTGACGGATGCAGTGACAGAAAAGCTGCCAATTTTAATTGTGATTTTCTGCGTGATCCAGCCTGTGCTGGATGTGATGGGTTATTGGCAGGTGAAGCTGGAGATTTCCAATGTGGTAACCCTCCTTCTGCGGATGGGGCTGCTCTGTGGCAGTGTGCTGCTGGGGTTTATTCTGTCCAAGCGGAAATGGGTCTACTGGGTTATGGCAGGTGTGCTGGGCGTGTTCACCATCGGGCACATTATCTCCTGTATTCAGGCGGGGTATTTGAACCCGGTGGACGATCTGATGAATCAGATCCGCATCTTCCTGCTGCCCCTTACCGCCCTTTGCTTTATCACCTTCCTGCAAAGCAATGAGAAGGTGTTCCCTGCGCTGAAGCTGGGGCTTGTGCTGGCCTTGGCCGTGATTGTCCTGGTGCAGATCATCAGCACAGTGACCGGCACCGATCCTCATACCTATACGGCCAAGGGCTATGGCGTACTGGGCTGGTTCATGTGGACCAATACCCAGAGCGCGGTGCTCTGCATTTTGGCACCCATTGCCATTGCCTGGTCGCTGAACCGCTGGAAGGACAAGGTGCTTCCGGTGCTGTGTACTGCCCTGGTTTCCATGGGGGCACTGTATTTCCTGGCGCCCCGCCTGTCCTATGCCGGCCTGGTGGCGGCCGGGGTGGGCATGGCAGTTTCCCTCCTCATTGTGGATCGGAAGCGGTTTAAGCAGGCCGCGGCGGTTTTCCTGTGCGCGGTGCTCTTTGTGGGGCTGTACCCGGTTTCGGCCACCTACCGCAATCAGGAGGCCATCTCGGAGGACGATGCCGAAAAACAGAATCAGGTCAGCCGCATTATCCAGTCCAGCAGCGTTTCTGTTATTCGCCCGGGATCCAGCAACGAAGAGGATGTCGAGCTGAGCGAGGAGGAAGAGGACGCATTCTGGAGCGTCTATGAGGAGATCTATTCCCCTTATGTGAAGGGGGTTATCAATAAATTTGGAATCCAGCGGGTGGTGGAGGCCTATGATTACTCTATCAATGTGGACGAGATCGGCGGCAACCGGCTGAAAAAGATCACCTTCTGCAAGCTGCTGCTGGAGGATTCCCCCAAGTCCGCCTATTTGTTCGGCATGGAGCTGGACCGGATGCAGGCGGAGATTGACGTCTACGACTGGAGCGCCGGGGTATGGACCAAGGGAATGGAGAATTTTGACGTGGAGAACGACCTGCACGGCATCTTCTTCCTCTGCGGCGGCGTGGGTCTGGTGCTGATGATCCTGTTTTTGGCCTACTTTGGCCTGCGGGCCATTTGGGCGTTGATCCGGGATTTCAAGTCCTATTTCACTCTGGATTTGGCGGCGCTGGCCATTGGCTACTGCTGTTCCATCGTCCATATCTATTGCACCGCCTCTCTGCTCCGGCGGAATAACGGCTCCGTCTATCTGGCGCTGCTGCTGGCGGCCAGTTGGTACCTGACCCAAAAGAAGTTTTCCAAAAAGGCGGCTTTGAAAGAGGCTTCAAAAGAGGAGAAGACATGAGAGAGAAGGAAAACCTGTGGCTCAGCGTGGTGATTCCCGTTTACAACGTGGAGGACTACCTTTCCAAGTGCCTGGATTCCGTGCTGGCCCAGGACTGCAAGGATGTGGAGATCATCTTGGTGGACGACGGCTCCCAGGATCATAGCGGTGAAATCTGCGATGGCTATGCCCAGGCCCACCCCGAGCTGATCCGGGTCCACCATGGAGAAAACGGCGGCGTGGGGGTGGCTAGAAATACCGGCCTATCCATGGCCCGGGGAAGCTATCTCTTCTTTCTGGACAGCGACGACTATATCCACCCCGATATGTTCCGTATCCTCCGGGCGAAAGCGGTGGAGGGGAACTGCGATATCATCACCTTTGGCCGGGCAATGGACAAAGACGGGGTCATTTCCCACCCTTATGTGGATCCCTTGCCCACAGATCGGATTTTTTCCCTGCGGGATACCCGGGCGCTTTTCTTTGTTGAGCCGAATCCCTGGGGGCGGCTGTGGAAACGCAGCCTGTTTACCGGCAGCGGCATTCGCTTCCCCAGCAAGGTGTGGTATGAGGACATCCGCACCACGATTAAATTGATCGCCCTGGCGAATCAGGTTGCTGCCGTGCCGGAGGTGCTCTACTACTATGTGGAGCGGCCAAATTCCATCATGCGCAACGTGAATTTGGAGCGCAACCGGGAGATCCTGGATGCCTTTGAGGATTTACTGAGCTGGTATGAGACCCAAGGGCTGGCAGATACTTATGGGGAGGAGCTGGAGGCGCTGACCGTTTATCATGTGCTGCTGGCGGCTTCGGTACGGGTACTGCGCATTGACCGGAAATCGGAGCTGCTTCGGGAGTTTTACGACTATACAACGGGGCGCTTTCCCAATTGGA